>NZ_JBDJLE010000004.1:0-251599 GCF_039673205.1 Stenotrophomonas sp. TWI809
AGTGAAACGCAGCTGCGCCGATGGTAGTGTGGCCTAAGCCATGCGAGAGTAGGTCATCGCCAGGGTTTTTACCCCGAAAACCCCGCTGCTCACGCAGCGGGGTTTTCTTTTTGTCTGCGTTTCAGCCCCTCCCACCACGGACGCACGGGTCGCCGCGCTCGGCGATGCCGACATCCTGGTGGCCATGCGCGAACGCACACCGATCACCGCGGCACTGTTGGCCCGCCGGCCCTGTCTACGCCTGCTGATCACCAGCGGCATGCGCCATGCGGCCATCCATGTCGCGGCAGCGAAAGCGCAGGGCGTCATCGTCTGCGGCACCGACAGCCATCCCGAGCCTGCCGTGGAGATCACCTGGGCGCTGATCCTCGGCCTGATGCGTCACCTGGTGCCTGAGGCCAATGCGTTGCGCAGCGACGGGCCGTGGCAGCAGACGGTCGGCCGCGACCTGCATGGTGCGCGGTTGGGACTGCTGGGAGTGGGGAATATCGGTCAGCGCGTGGCGCAGATCGGCCAGGCGTTCGGGATGCAGGTGAGTGCAGGGGGGCCGAATCTCCACGCGCCACGTGCGGCGGCGGCGGGGGGGCAATGGGCTACATCGCAGCAGGCCCTGTTCGCTGGCAGCGAGGTGGTGTCGCTGCACCGGGTCCTGGGCGAACGCAGCCCCGCGATCGTGGATGCCGACACGCTGGCCTGCATGCCGGCACACGCATGTCTGATCAATACCTTACGCGCGGGCCGGATCGATCAGCAGGCGTTGATCGACGCCCTGACTGACAAGCGCATCGCCGGTGCTGACCTGGATGTCTTCGACATCGAACCCCTCCCGGCCGGGCATCCGCTGCGCACATTGCCCAACGTATTGGCGACGCCCCCTCTGGGCTACGTCACCGCGCGCAATTACCGGGACTATTTCGGCCAGGCGGTCGAGACTATCGCCGCCTGGCTGCAGGGCGCGCCGAAACGCGTGCTGGACTGACGCCGGTCAGGCCACCGCGGCCGGGCGGTACGCCTGTTCCTGGTGACGGAACACGGCCACTGCCTGGGTCAGGTCGGCAGCCTGCGCCTCCAACAGGCGTGCCGCTGCACTCGCTTCTTCGACCAATGCCGCATTCTGCTGGGTGGCATCGTCCATCTGCGCCACCGTCCGGTTGACCTGATCGATGCCGGCGGCCTGCTCCTGCGAGGCCGAAGAGATCTCGGCCATGATGCCGCTGACACCGGCCACGCTGCTCACAATCTCGCCCATGGTCTGCCCGGCGTCCTGGACCAGGCGCGCGCCGTCGGCAACCTGTACCACGGAGGCATCGATCAGGCCCTTGATCTCCCTGGCGGCCTCGGCCGAACGCTGGGCCAGGCTGCGTACCTCGCTGGCCACCACCGCGAAGCCGCGGCCCTGCTCGCCTGCACGTGCTGCTTCCACGGCGGCGTTGAGGGCAAGAATATTGGTCTGGAAGGCGATCCCGTCGATGACGCGCGTGATGTCGCCGATGCGGTGAGAGGCGGTCTGGATGGCGTCCATGGTGGTCACCACCTCGCTCACCACCCGACTGCCGCGGGTGGCGACGTCATGCGCGCCGTGCGCCAACGCACTGGCCTGGCGCGCGTGTTCGGCATTCTGTCGCACGGTGGAGGTCAGCTCCTCCATCGAGGCGGCGGTTTCCTCCAGATGGGCAGCCTGGCGTTCGGTACGCTCGGACAGATCATCGTTGCCACTGGCGATCTCACTGGCGGCCAGCGAAATGGAGCCGGTGCACTGCTTGATCCGTTCGACCATCGCGGTCAGTTGCTCCGCCGTCGCATTGGCATCGCGCTGCATGGCCTGGAACGACCCGTGGAAGTCGCCCCGCATGCGCTGGTCCAGATCGCCATCGGCCAGTGCCGAGAGCATGCGGCGGATCTCACCGACCGTGCCACCCACGCTGTCCAGCAGCTGATTGATGCCGCCGGTCAGGCCGTTGAGGAAGCTCGCGCCTCCGTCCGTGGCCTGCAGCCGGCGATCAAGATCGCCCTTGCTGGCGGCCTCGACGATATCGGCCACGGCATGTTCCAGCAGCAGTTCGTGGGTGCGGTCATGCCATTCCACCGCGAAGCCCTGGCGCTGGCCCTTCGCATCGAATACCGGCGTGACAACCTGGGCGAAGTGCACCGGGCCGATCCGCACACGCCCGTGATGGGTGACCATCAGCGTATTGAGGATGGCGCGGATGCGGTCCGGATTGGCATGGAAACGGTGGATGCTGCTGCCGACCAGGCGCTCGGCGTCGAAGTCGGGGAAGGCCTCACGCAGGCTGGTCTGCTGGTTGCGCAGCAAGCTCACCACCGACTGGTTCACGTAGCGGATCACGTGGTCGTTGTCGGCGATCATCATTGCGGTGCGGGAGACATCCAGTGCCTGCCGGACCTGGGCATCGTGCGTATGTTCGACACTGTCGCGCGCCTGCGCGCGGGCTGCCTCCGCGGCCAGCGAGACCGACCGCACCTCTGCCTGCCGCAACGCCTGGCCCTGCTGCCGCACGCGCAGTGCCACCACGCCCAGCAGCAGCGCCGCGACTGCCACCGGAAGCAGCGCCCAAGGCTGCCGCTGCCAGATCGCGGCGGTTACCGCGGCGGCAAGCAGCACCCCGGCGGAGATCAGATAGGCGGCATCCGTGGACGGCCGGGACGTGCGCGTGCGCAGCAGATCGGGTGGGCGGGAGGTGGCATCGGGCATGGCGGACATGAGGGCTCCAGAATCAGCAGAAAACGGAAGGCCCGCGGCGTGATCGCGCGCAGGCGGATGCCACACCCGTCACCGGCGAAGCGGTGGGTGCAGCAGCGGAAGGAAGTAGGTGGGCACGCGCAGAGCAGGTGACGGCAGGTGCCGTGTCGGCGGTGGCGATCACCGCCGGCATGGCCCGGTCCTGTGGGCGATGGCACGGCCAATCCGGCATTGCGACGACGTTCCCTGGAAGCCTGGGTGATCCGCGGCTTCGCAACGGCGGAGCAAGCGACGACAGTGCGGCCGACGAAGATCGGCCTGCATCATCGGTATCGGTCGCTGCCGGGATAAGTTGAGTGCGACCGTGTGTCGCACCGTGCAGTGCTTACCCGGCGAGGAAGCCCTGGATCACCTCAGCGACCACCTGCGGATGCTCCATGTGCAGATGATGCGTGCCCGGGAACACCGCCAAGCGGCCTTCGCGCAGCAACGAGATGCGCTGGCTGCGCAACGGCTCCGGGTAATACGACTGCGCTGGCGTGGCGTAGATCACCTGGGTCGGGCATTCGATCGCGGCGAGCAGGTCGTCGATCTGCGCTTCGCTCAGGCGCATCGCGGTGGGCAGCATCAGGCGCTGATCGCTGCACCAGCTGAAACCCCCTTCAACCGGCTTGACGCCGCGTTCGACCAGCAGGCGCGCGCACGGCTCGCTGAGCTGGTTGGCCATCATGCGGGCGCGGATCGGCGCGGCCAGATCGGGGAACACGCGCAGTCTGCGGGTGGGCAGCGCCCGCGCGGCACGCACATGCTCACGCAGGCGCTGTGCGGTTTCATTCTCCGGGCCCCGCAGACCGCCGAGGGCCTCGATCGCGATCAGGCGTTCGACGCGTTCGGGTGCGGCCGCCGCGGTAAGGCTGGCAATGCCGGCGCCCATCGAGTGGCCGAGCAGCACGAAGCGGTCCCAGCCCAGCGCATCAGCGACGTCGAGCACGTGGCAGATCGCACCGGGCGTGTTGTATTGCGTGCCGGGCGGCAGATGCGCGCTGTGGCCGTGGCCGGGCAGATCGATCGCGACCAGCGCCAGATCCGGTAGTTGCGCGGCCAACGGTACGAAGCTGGCCGCGTTGTCGAGCCAGCCATGCAGCGCCAGGACGCGCGTGCCGCCGGTCTCACCCGACCGCAGGCCGGCCACGGTGCTGCCGGCCACCGGCAGCGAGAACGGCTGCAGCGTCATGCCAGCGCCGCGATGCTCAGCCGCGACAGGGCCAGTGCATGCGCGTGCGCGTCGTTGAGGCAGGGGATGTAGCGCATTGTCGCGCCGCGCTCGGCCACGGTCTCGGTAAAGCCCATCGCCACTTCTTCCAGGGTTTCCAGGCAGTCGGTGGCAAAGCCGGGGCAGACCACGTCCATGCTGCGCACGCCCTTCTCGGCCATCGCCCACAGGGTGGGTTCGGCGTAGGGCTGGAGCCACTTCTCACGGCCGAAACGCGATTGGTAGGTCAGCTGCCAGGCATCGTCGGCCAGCTCCAGCGCGTGGGCGATCGCGTGGGCGCTGGCTTCGCAGCGCTGCGGATACGGATCGCCGGCGTCGGCCAGGCGCTGTGGAATGCCGTGGAAGGAAAACACCAGTTTCTCGCCGCGCCCATGCTGCTCCCACCACTGGCGGATGCTGCCGGCGACGGCGGCGACCCAGTCCGGATCGACCGCGTAATCGCGCACCAGGGTCACGGTGACGCCGGGATGCTTCGGCTGCCACTCGCGCACCTGGTCCTCGATCGAGGCCGTGGTGGTGGTCGAATACTGCGGGTACAACGGCAGTACCACGATCCGTTTCATGCCTTCGGCGGCCAGCCGGTCCAGCTCGGCCGGCAGCGCCGGGGCGCCATAACGCATCGCATGGCGCACCCGCAGATCGGGCATCAGGCCCTGCATGGCCTCGGCCAGCCGGCGCGTGTAAACCATCAGCGGGGAGCCCTCCGGCAGCCAGACCTGGGCGTACTTGGCGGCCGAGCGACCACTGCGTAATGGCAGGATCAGCCCGAACAGCAAGGGTTTCCAGAACAGCGGCGGAATCGCGACCACGCGTGGATCGCTGAGGAACTCAGCCAGGTAGCGACGCACCGCCGGGGCGGTTGGCGTCTCGGGCGTGCCTAGATTGACCGCCAGCACGGCGGTGTCGGGTGCGTCGAGCATGCCGCCATTCTCGCAGGTCTGCGCGATTGGCGGGATGGATTTGGATGATGAACGCGATCCAGCGTGCATATCGATAGCCAGGAATACTCATTGCCGATTCATCGCCGGCCTTCTAACGTCGAGAAGCGTATCGACCCCGGTCGTACCTGCCGCTATCTTGTATGAATCGACTTTCTGGAGCCCACCCATGCGCCGCCTCAGCCTTGTTCTGCTGATCTCCGCCAGCCTGCTGTCGACCCAGGCCATGGCCGGGCCACAGGAGGACCAGCGCGCCCGCAATGCCGTGCGCGTCCTGAATGAAATCCAGGACATCCCCGAGCAGGGGATTCCCGACAAGCTGCTCGACGAAGGCCGAGCGGTCATCGTCATTCCCGATACGATCAAGGCCGGCCTGGTGATCGGCGGCCGTCGCGGCCATGGCTTGATGTCCGTCAAGACGCCCGATGGCAGCTGGTCCAACCCGGTGTTCGTGAAGCTCACCGGCGGCAGCATCGGCTTCCAGGCCGGCGTGCAGTCCTCCGATGTAGTGCTGGTGTTCCGCAACGACCGCAGCCTGGACAATCTCGTCAACGGCAAGTTCACCCTGGGCGCCGATGCCGGCGTCGCCGCCGGACCGGTCGGTCGCAACGCCGCCGCCGCCACCGATGGCCAGCTGAAGGCTGAGATCTGGTCCTGGTCGCGCGCCCGTGGCCTGTTCGCCGGTGTGGCGCTGGATGGCGCCGTGCTGCAGATCGACGATGCCGCCAACCTGGACGCCTACGGCAGCAACACCACGCCGCGCATGGTGTTCGAAGGCCGTGTCGGCGAGCCGCCCTCGGTGGACGTGGTCGCCTTCCGTGATCGCCTGGAGGAAGCCACCTATACCGCCCGCGAGAAGCGCGGCACTGCGGGCAATGCCCCAGCGCCGGCCGCTGCGCCGCGCGCCGCCGCCGTACCGGTTCGACCTGAACAGGCACCTGCCCCGGCCCCTGCTGGCGCGACCACGGCCCCGCTGCAGTCCGTGCCGGCGCAACCGGCCCCGCAGCAGGGCTTCCAGCCGGTTGGCGACGGTGAAGTCCGGACCGAATCGCTGGACGGCAACTGACTTTTGTCACGCGCGCCGGCTTACCGCCGGTGCGCTATGCTCAACCGTCTGATCACTACGTAACGCGAGCGAGTCATGGGCAGTTTCAGCATCTGGCATTGGTTGGTCGTGCTGGTCATCGTTCTGCTGGTGTTCGGCACCAAGAAACTGACCAGCGGCGCCAAGGACCTTGGCAGCGCCGTCAAGGAATTCAAGAAGGGCATGCGCGACGAGGACAAGCCGAACGCGCAGCTCAGCGACAGTTCGCGTCCGCAGGACTCGACGACGACGTCGCAGACCGAGCACGACCGCGACCCGCGCTGATCCGGGCGGCTTGGCGTGTTCGATATCGGTTTCAGTGAACTGCTGGTCATCGCGGTGGTGGCCTTGGTCGTCCTCGGCCCCGAGCGGCTGCCCAAGGCGGCCCGCTTTGCCGGGCTGTGGGTGCGCCGTGCCCGCAACCAGTGGGATTCGGTGAAGCAGGAGCTCGAGCGTGAACTGCACGCCGAAGAGATCAAGCGGCAGTTCGATGATGTGAAAACCTCGATGCGCGATACCGAGTCGCAGCTGCGCGCCAGTGGCGAAGCGGTGCGCCGCGAGGCCGAGCAGATGCGCCAAGACGTGGCACGGCAGGGCGATGACGTCGCCGCGGCTGCGGACGACGAACCGGTGATGACCGGCCCCGCACCAGGTTCCCCGGCCAGCGTGGCCCAGCATGTGGTGGCCCCCGAGGAGGCCGAGCCGCCGCGCGATGCGATGGCGCCGCCGGGCATCGATGGCAGCGCGCCGCGGGCGGACGTCCCGGCGGCTCTGCCGCCGTCGACTGACATCGCGCCACCGACGCCTGCGCCCACGCTGCCGAACGATGAGGCAACGCGATGAGCGAGCATGAGAGCAACGAGAGTTCGCTGGTTGAACACCTGATCGAGTTGCGTGCGCGCCTGGTGCGCGCGTTGATCGGGCTGGGCGTGGTGTTGCTGGGCCTGATGCCGTTCTCGCGGCAGATCTACACGATGATCGCCGAACCGCTGATCTCGCAGCTCCCGAACGGGCAGACGATGATCGCGACCAACCCGGCGGGCGCGTTTTTCGCGCCGTTGAAACTGACCTTCTTCGTGGCGGTGTTCATCGCCGTGCCGTGGCTGCTGTTCCAGCTGTGGTCGTTCGTGGCGCCGGGCCTGTATGCCCGCGAAAAACGCCTGGCGGTGCCGTTGCTGGCCTCGTCGGTGCTGCTGTTCTATCTGGGCTGCGCGTTCGCGTATTTCCTGGTGTTGCCGGCGGTGTTCCACTTCCTCACCACGTTCCGCCCGGAGGTGATTGCGATCACGCCGGATGCGACGGCGTACCTGGATTTCGTGCTGGCGATCTTCTTCGCCTTCGGCACCAGCTTCGAGCTGCCGGTGGCGATGGTGATCCTGGTGCTGCTGGGCTGGATCACGCCGCAGCAGTTCAAGGAAGGTCGCGGCTACGCGATCGTCGGCATCTTCGTGCTGGCCGCGGTGCTGACGCCGCCGGACGTGGTTTCGCAGCTGATGCTGGCCATTCCGATGTGCCTGCTCTACGAACTGGGCATCCACGCCGCGCGCTGGCTGGTGCCACGCCCGGGCGGGAAAGAGCAGCCGGAGTAAGGCACAAACAAAAACCCCGGCCAAGGCCGGGGTTTTTGTTTGGATCAGGCCGCGAACACGTTGTTCGGGCCCGGCATCGGCGGCGGGGTCTGCGGCCCCTGCTGGCCGAACATCTGCTTCCACGCCGTGTAGATGGCACCGGCGAAGACCGGCATCACCACGCCCATCAGCAGCAGCTGCGCAACGAACAGCGCGAGCATCGTGCCGCCGATCAGCTGCGCGATCAGGGCCACCAGCATCACGCCGAAATAGATCGCAAACACCGCCACGAAGGCGAGCAGGAAGAACACCAGCATCGCCAGCACGTTGTGCAGGCAGGCGCGCAGGCTCAGGCGCATCGCCTGCAGGCCGTTGCGATGCTCGAACATCACCTGCGGCGGCAGGGTGAACAGCGCCAGCGCCATGGCCAGGAAGGTGACCACCACCAGTGCCAGCCAGAGCAGGATGCGCATCGCCGGCAGGCTCGCCATCAGCTCTTCGATCTGCGCCGGGTCCGGCTGCGCGCCGGACTGGCTGATCGCGTTGAGCTGCACCATCACCTCGCTCAGGTGCTGCAGGCCACTGCTGCCGATCAGCACCAGCAACAACACGCCCAGGAACAGGCCGGCCACCAGCTGCGGCAGCAGCGAGGCGAGCAGGTTCAAGGCGCGGCCTTCCTGCAGGCCCTGCAGCAGGTGCGCAGGCTGCGCCACGCGACCCTGGTCGACTTCGCGCACGGCCCACACCAGGCCGCCGAAGAACAGCGGGCCGGCCAGCGCCATCAACAGCTGCGCCAGGGTACTCAGCGCCGGGCTGACCATCGCCAGCGACATCACCAGCAACGCGGCCACGGCCCAGATCACGCCGAGCAGGCCCAGCGCCAACGGCGCCTTGCGCAGCAGGGTGAAACCCGACACCAGCCATTCCGCGCCGGCGGAGGCCGGCAGCTTGCGAATCTCGCTCATAACATTCCGGGACAGGGGAGAAGGCGCGAACGCCCGATTGCGGTCGATTATCCCTGTTTTCCCGGCGCGTGACCTGAAGGCCGCCCTGCGCGGCGCGGACGCTGCGTTGCGTCCGGGGGCATGCCGGTGCAGCCCTCAGGCGTTGCGTGCCTGGCGGACGAAACGGCGCAGCAGCTGGCGGGCCAGCGGGGCGGCGCTGACGTCGCGGGCGACACTGCGCGCGCAACCGCCGTGCTGGCGGATGCACTCGGCGCGGGCGCGGACGTAGCCGCGCATGTGGTGGGTGGCGAACTCCGGATGGAACTGCACGCCCCAGGCATGTGCGCCCCAGCGGAAGGCGTGGCAGTTGTCCTGCGCCGAGCGTGCCAGGATCGCCGCGCCCTCGGGCGCGCGCAGCACGGTCTGCAGGTGGGTGGCGTGGGCCGGGAAGCGCGCCGGCAGGCCGCCGAACAGCGGATCGTCCACCGCCGAAGGATCCAGCGCCAGCTCGATCGTGCCGGACTCGCGGCCGGCCGGGTTGTAGGCCACTTCGCCGCCCAGCGCGTGGGCGAGCAGCTGGTGGCCATAGCAGATGCCGAACACCGGCCGGTCGTCGTGGGCGGCAGCGCGCAGCCACTGCGCGCTGCGTTCGCTCCACTCGGCGCGGTCGGTGACGTAGGCGGCCGAACCGCTGACGATCACCCCGGCAAAATCGCGGTGGCTGGGCAGGGTGCCGCCCTGCTCGACATCGACCACCACGGTCTCGTCGGCGTCCAGCCCGGCCGCGACCCGGATCCAGTGCGAAAACCGCCCGTAACGGCGCAGCGAGGCGACGGGTTGGCCGGTTTCAAGAATCAGGAATGGGGCGGAATTCATCCGGGGGAGGCAGGACCGAGAGGACTTCCTCGATTGTAGTCAGCCCTGCCGCTACCTTTTCAAGTCCCGCGCGACGCAGGGTTCGTACCCCTTCAGCACGTGCGGCACGGTTGAAGGCGGCCAGATCCATGTCCGCGCGGATGTGTCGGCGCAGGCTGGAACCCAATGGCAGCAACTCATACAGGCCCACGCGGCCCAGGAAACCGGTGCGTCGGCAGTCGATGCAGCCGACCGGTGCATATGGCGTGGGCGCCTCAGGTAATGCTGCATCGGCATCAGTCAGCACCGCCCATTGCTCGGCCGAGAGCACCGTGGGCACCTTGCAACTGCTGCACAGGGTGCGCACCAGGCGCTGGGCCAGCACCCCGTTGAGGGTGGAGGCGAGCAGGTAATGCGGCACGCCCAGGTCGAGCAGACGGGTGATCGCCGAGGGCGCATCGTTGGTGTGCAGGGTGGACAGCACCAGGTGGCCGGTGAGCGAGGCCTGGACCGCCATCTGCGCGGTCTCCAGATCGCGGATCTCGCCGATCATGATGATGTCCGGGTCCTGCCGCAGCAGGGTGCGCACGCCGCTGGCGAAATCCAGGTCGATGTTGGTCTGCACCTGCATCTGGTTGAACTCCGGTGCGATCATTTCGATCGGGTCTTCCACCGTGCAGACATTCACGTCCGGGGTGGCCAGCCGCTTCAGCGTGGAATACAGGGTGGTGGTCTTGCCCGAGCCGGTCGGCCCGGTGACCAGCACGATGCCGTGCGGGCGCTCGACCAGGGCGGTCCAGCCGGCCGCCTCCTGCGGGCTGAAGCCGAGCTGGTCGATGCTCTTGAAGGCGGCATCCGGGTCGAAGATGCGCATCACGCACTTTTCGCCGAACGCGGTGGGCATGGTCGACAGGCGCATTTCCACTTCGCGCCCACCCGGGGAGCGGGTCTTGATGCGGCCGTCCTGCGGGCGCCGGCGCTCGGCCAGGTCCATGCGGCCCAGCACCTTGATCCGGCTGACCACGGCGGTCATCACCGCCGGCGGCACCTCGAACACCTTGTGCAGCACGCCATCGATGCGGAAGCGCATGCGGCCCATGTCGCGGCGTGGCTCCAGATGAATGTCCGAGGCGCGCTGCTCGTAGGCGTACTGCAGCAGCCAATCCACGATGTGCACGATGTGCTGGTCGTCGGCGTTGACGTCGCCGGCGCGGCCCAGTTCGACCAGCTGCTCGAAGCTGGGCAGGGTGCTGCTGGTCTCGCCGCGGACATCGCCACGGGCGCCGCGCACCGAGCGCGTCACCCCGTAGAACTCCATGGTGTAGCGGTGCAGATCGAGCGGGTTCACCATCGCCAGCTCGATCCGGCGGCGGCTCAGGTGTTGCAGGTCGCGCAACCATTCCTGGGCCAGCGGCTCGCTGGTGGCGACCAGCACGCGCTCGCTGTCCACCGCCAGCGGCAGGAAGCGGTGGCGGCGGGCATAGGCGTGGGAAACCAGGGCGGTGACCGCCGAGACGTCGACCCGGGTCGGGTCCACCCGCAGGTAGCGCACGCCCGCGCGCTGGGCCAGCCACTCGCTCAGGCGCTCCAGGCCGAGCTCACCGCCTGCGCTGGCGCCCAGTTTAAGGTTGGCCAGCAGCACCAGCGGGTGGACCTCGCTGGCATTGCGTGCGCCCGGGGCGGAAAAGCGGATGCGCTCCAGATCGGCGGCGGCGACCAGGCCATCGGCAACCAGGGCCGCGGCGACCTGGTCGAAATCCAGCCGCCCGTGCGGCAGGGGCACGCCCCCGGCAGGGACGCTGGCATAAGCCGCTGGCAGGCGTGGATCCATCCTCCATTTCCCCAGGCACGGAAGGCCCGTGCGGTCGGTCGCTATACTAGCGCACCCCTTCTGCAGGCAAGAATCCGCCGCATGTCCGCGATCCCGAACGTTCCGATCACTTTCCAGGGCCTGATCCAGACCCTCAACCAGTATTGGGCGCAGCAGGGCTGCGTGCTGATCCAGCCGCTGGACCTGGAGGTCGGTGCGGGCACCTTCCACCCGGCCACGTTCCTGCGCTCGATCGGTCCGGAAAGCTGGAATGCCGCGTACGTGCAGCCTTCACGCCGCCCGACCGACGGCCGCTACGGCGAGAACCCCAACCGCCTGCAGCGCTACTACCAGTACCAGGTGGCGATGAAGCCGAGCCCGGACAACATCCAGCAGCTGTACCTGGATTCGCTCAAGGCGCTGGGCATCGATCCGCTGGTGCATGACCTGCGCTTCGTCGAGGACAACTGGGAATCGCCGACCCTCGGCGCCTGGGGCCTGGGCTGGGAAGTGTGGTTGAACGGGATGGAAGTCACCCAGTTCACCTATTTCCAGCAGGCCGGCGGCCTGGAGTGCAAGCCGGTGCTCGGCGAGATCACCTACGGTCTGGAGCGCCTGTGCATGTACCTGCAGAACTGCGACAACGTCTATGACCTGATCTGGACCTATGGTCCGGATGGCACCCCGGTGACCTACGGCGATGTGTACCTGCAGAACGAGATCGAGCAGAGCACCTACAACTTCGAATACGCCGACGTGGACGAAATGTTCCATCGCTTCGATGCCTGCGAAAAAGAGGCGCAGAAGCTGGTCGATGTCGGCCTGCCGCTGCCGGCCTATGAGCAGGTCTGCAAGGCCAGCCATGCCTTCAACCTGCTGGATGCGCGCCGCGCGATCAGCGTGACCGAGCGCCAGCGCTACATCCTGCGCGTGCGCGCGCTGGCCCAGGCCGTGGCCAGGCTCTACGAGGCCAAGCGCCTGGAAGCCGTGGCCGCCAAGGAGGTGCAGGCATGAGCACGATGCAGCCGCTGCTGATTGAACTGGGTACCGAAGAACTGCCGGTCAAGGCGCTGCCGGGCCTGGCCCAGGCCTTCTTCGATGGCGTCGTGGACGGCCTGACCAAGCGGGGCGTGACCATTGAACGCGGCGATGCCAAGCCGCTGTCGACCCCGCGTCGCCTGGCCGTGCTGCTGCCCGGCGTGGCGGTGGAACAGCCGGAACAGCACAGCGAAGTGCTGGGCCCGTACCTGAACATCGCGCTCGACGCCGAGGGTCAGCCGACCAAGGCGCTGCAGGGTTTCGCCGCCAAGGCCGGGATCGACTGGACCGCGCTGGAGCGCACCAGCGATGCCAAGGGCGAGCGCTTCGTACACCGCTCCACCACGCCGGGCGCGCGCACCGCGACGCTGCTGCCGGAGATCCTGCGCGAGGCGATCGCCGCGATGCCGATCCCCAAGCCGATGCGCTGGGGCAGCCACACCTATGGCTTCGCCCGCCCGGTGCATTGGCTGGTGCTGCTGCACGGCCCGGACATCATCGAGGCCGAGGTGCTGGGCCTGAAGGCTGACCGCATGAGCCGCGGCCATCGCTTCATGCATGACAAGACCGTGTGGCTGAGCGCGCCGGAGGACTACGTCGCCTCGCTGCAGGCCGCCTACGTGCTGGTCGATGCCGACGCGCGCCGTACCCGCATCGTCGAGCAGGTCAACGCGGCGGCCGCGCAGGCCGGTGGCCAGGCGCGCATCACCCCGGACAATCTCGAGCAGGTGGTCAACCTGGTCGAATGGCCGGCGCCGGTGCTGTGCAGTTTCGAGCGCGAGTTCCTGGCGGTGCCGCAGGAAGCGCTGATCGAGACGATGGAGATCAACCAGAAGTTCTTCCCGGTGCTCGATGCCAGCGGCAAGCTGACCGAGAAGTTCATCGGCATCGCCAACATTGACTCCAAGGACGTGGCTGAAGTGGCCAAGGGCTACGAGCGCGTGATCCGTCCGCGCTTCTCCGATGCCAAGTTCTTCTTCGACGAAGATCTGAAGCAGGGTCTGGAATCGATGGGCGACGGCCTGAAGACCGTCACCTACCAGGCCAAGCTGGGCTCGGTCGCCGACAAAGTG
The DNA here is from genome assembly GCF_039673205.1 of Stenotrophomonas sp. TWI809. Taxonomy (NCBI): domain Bacteria; kingdom Pseudomonadati; phylum Pseudomonadota; class Gammaproteobacteria; order Lysobacterales; family Lysobacteraceae; genus Stenotrophomonas; species Stenotrophomonas sp. TWI809. The sequence goes on from NZ_JBDJLE010000004.1 coordinate 13,285, forward strand.
ACCCGTGTGGCCGCCCTCGCCGAGGCCATCGCGCCGCAGGTGGGCGTCGAGCCGGTGCTGGCCAAGCGCGCCGCGGTGCTGGCCAAGAACGACCTGCAGTCGCGCATGGTCAACGAATTCCCGGAGTTGCAGGGCATCGCCGGCCGGCATTACGCCGTGGTCGGCGGGGAGTCGCCCGAGGTCGCGCTGGCCATCGACGAGGCCTACCAGCCGCGCTTCGGTGGGGATGACATCGCGCTGTCGCCGCTGGGCAAGGTGCTGGCCATCGCCGAGCGTCTGGATACGCTGGCCGGTGGTTTTGCCGCAGGCCTGAAGCCGACCGGCAACAAGGATCCGTTCGCGCTGCGCCGCAACGCGCTGGGCCTGGCCCGTACGGTGATCGAGAGCGGGTTCGACCTGGATCTGCGCGCGCTGATCGCGACCGCCGTGGCGGGCCTGCCGGCGGGCGTGCAGCCCAGTGCCGAACGCAAGACCGAGGCGCTGCCGCAGGAGCTGTATGACTTCATCATCGACCGCCTGCGCGGCTACTACGCCGACAAGGGCGTGCCGGCCACGCATTTCAACGCGGTGGCCGAGCTGAAGCCGGCCTCGCTGTACGATTTCGACCGCCGCATCGATGCCATCGGCACCTTCGCCGCGCTGCCGGAAGCCGAAGCGCTGGCCGCGGCCAACAAGCGCATCCGCAACATCCTGCGCAAGGCCGAGGGCGAGATCCCGGGCATGATCGACCCGGCGCTGCTGGCCGAGCCGGCCGAAAGCGAACTGGCCGAAGCCGTGGAAGCGGCCATCGATGACAGCAACGCCAGCCTGCACCAGAAGGACTACGTGAGCGTGTTGAACCGGCTGGCGCGCCTGCGCCCGCAGGTGGACGCGTTCTTCGATGCGGTGATGGTCAATGCCGAGGATCCCGCGCTGCGGGCCAATCGCCTGGCCCTGCTCAAGCGCCTGGGCGACCGCCTGGGCAGCGTGGCGGCGATCGAACACCTGTCCAACTGACGCGGCGGGGCCGCGCGCCCCACGGTGGACCGGAAGGCGCGACGGCTTCGGCTGTTCGCGCCTTCTGCGTTTCCGGGAGGGCGGCGCGCTCCGATACTCGTGCCGGAAGCGTCATATGGTGTCGCCCCGGTGTCGCGGACGCTTCTGTCCGATGACGTGTTGTCATCGATCTCGCCGCGTGTGATGCAAGCGACTTTCTCGCGGAATTTAACGGCTTCTTCACCGCCGTTCTGAAACAGCCACGCCGATTTCGCATGCTCGCGATGGCCCGTTATGCTGTCGCCATGCAGCCAACGAAATTCGCCCTTCCGCTGATGTTCCTGTCCCTTGCCACCGTCTCGGTGGCACATGCACGGGGGACCATCGAGAAAGTGGACATCAAAGGATTGGACAAGGGCGACGATGCCGAGATGATCGAGAACATCGAGGTCTCGCTGTCCCTGTACGACACCATCGGCAAGGTCCAGGGCGAGTCGCGGCTGGAATATCTGTTGTCCCAGGCAGAGCGCCAGACCCGCGAGGCGCTGGAGCCGTTCGGGTACTACAACCCGACCATCACCGTGGAAAGCCCGCGCGAAGGCGAGAACCTGCGCGTGGTGATCCAGGTCGAGAAAGGGCCGCCGACCCTGGTCCGCCGCGAGCACATCGACATCACCGGCCCGGCCCAGCTGGACCAGTACCTCCAGGAAGACCTCGAGAAATTCAAGCCGCGCAAGGGCCAGCGGTTCGAGCACACCGAGTACGAAGCCAGCAAGATCCGGGTCACCCGGCGCCTGGCCGAGCGTGGTTATTTCGATGCCGACTTCACCCAGCGCCAGGTGCAGATCACCCGCGCCGAGAACGCGGCCGATGTCGATCTGACCTGGGACAGTGGCCGCCGCTACAACATGGGCGAGATCCGCTTCCATCAGGATTACTTCGTCGACAAGCTGTTCGACCCGCTGGTGTACTGGGACGAAGGCAGTTACTTCCACGAAGGTAAACTGGACCGCCTGCGCGAATCGCTGACCAAGCTCGATTACTTCAGCGTGATCGACATCCAGCCGCGCCCGGACCAGGCCGATGACAACGGCGATGTGCCGGTGGACGTCAACCTGACCCGCGCCAAGCGCACGATCTACACCGCCGGCCTGAGCTACGGCAGCGAGAGTGGCGCCGGTGTGCGCGGTGGCCTGGAGCGGCGCTTCCTCAACAGCCGCGGCCACAAGATGAACACCCAGCTCGACTATGCGCAGAAGCGCAAGAGCCTGGTCACCAGCTACCGCATCCCGGGCTTTGCCTGGCTCGATGGCTGGTATGCGTTTACCGCCAGCGCCTATGACGAGCAGACCGATTACATCGACCTGCGCAACTTCAAGCTCTCGGCCAGCCGCAGCGGCGAGATCAACGAGTACTGGACCGCGATCGCTTCGATCAACGCCCTGCGTGAGCGCTGGCGCTACGCCTCGGGCACCGAGTTCACCGATGCGGTCTACAACACCTCCACGCTGGTCTACCCGCAGCTGGTCGCCGACTACGTCAACGTGGACGATGAGATGTTCCCGCGCCGTGGCCTCAGCGGCAGTGCCACCCTGCGTGGCGGCGTCGAAGGTGCGGGCTCGGACACCAGCTTCGTGCAGGCCAACATGGTGCTGCGCTGGTATGTGCCGATCGGCGACAGCGACCGCCTGATCCTGCGCGGCGAAGGTGGCACCACCTGGACCAGCGATCTGGTGGCGATGCCGCCGAGCCTGCGCTTCTTCGCCGGTGGCGACCGCAGCATCCGCGGCTATGCCTTCCGCGAAGTCGGCCCGCGTACCGCACCACCGGACAAGTACGCGCTCGGCGCGAAGAACCTGGTGGTCGGCTCGGCCGAGTATGAGCATTACTTCAAGGGCGGGCCGTGGGGCGCGGCGGTATTCGTCGATACCGGCAGCGCGTTCGACAACACCATCGACCTGCACACCGGCGTGGGCTTCGGCGTGCGCTGGAAATCGCCGGTGGGCCCGGTGCGCGTGGATATCGCGCACGGTCTGAACAACCCGGATTCGCAGTTCCAGCTGTACCTGAACATCGGAGCGGACCTGTGAGCACGCCGACGCCTTCCGCCCCCGCCACCCCGCCGCCCCCGCGCGTGCGTTTCTACCGCAAGCGCCGCTTCTGGGCGTGGTCCGGTTTCACCGTGCTCGGCCTGGTGCTGTTGACCTTGCTGCTGGTGTACTGGCTGCTGCAGACCGTGGCGGGCCGCGATGTGCTGCTGGCCCAGGTGGTCGCGCGGTTGCCGGTCGGCGCCTCGCTCACCTGGAGCAAGGTCGATGGCCCGGTCGCCGGGCCGCTGGTGCTGCACGATCTGGACTTCCGCTACGACGACATCCATTTCACCGCCGAACGCGCCTACCTGGATCCGGACATCCGGCCGCTGCTGGGCCGCAAGCTGCAGCTCGATGCACTGCAGATCAAGAACGCCACGTTGAACCTGGCCAAGAGCGATGAGCCGTTCGAGCTGCCCTCGTGGCCGGACTCGCTGCCGCAGATTGAAATGCCGCTGGCGATCCAGGCCGACACCATCATCATCGATGGCTTCCGGATCACCCAGGCGCAGCAGCCGCTGATCGACATCGCCAAGGTGCGCGGTGGGCTGGAGATCGCCAATGGCGAATTCCGCGCGCGCCAGCTGATCGTGGACAGCAGCTACGGCGATTTCCGCGTGGACGGGCATTACCTGCCGCGCAGCGATTACGACACCGACATCACCCTCGGCGCGCTGATGCCGGCGCCGCGCGGGCGTACCCCGGCGCGCCTGGGCCTGGTCGCCCGCGGTGACCTGGGCCATATGGAAGTGGCGATCGCCGGCAATGCACCGGCACCGCTGCAGGCCAGCCTCGTGTTCGATGGCCGCACCGACCCGGTGTGGAAACTCGCTGCGCGCAGCAAGGAACTGGACCTGGCCCTGCTGGTGCCGGGGATGGACGCGAGCACCAGCACGCCGATGGCGCTGGAGGTGCAGGCCGACGGCAAGGGTGGCCAGGCCAATCTGCAGGGCAGCTTCAAGCAGGGCGACATCGCGGTGGAACTGGCACCGTCCAAGGTCGGCCTGGCCGACCAGGTACTGACCGTGTCGCCGCTGCAGGTTAAGGGCTTTGGTGGGCAGGCGCGGCTGGAAGGCATCGCTGATTTCACCGACAAGGAAAACGCCAGCCTGCGCTTCTCCATCGTCGCCAACGACCTCACCTTCGTGCCCGCCGCCGATACCACCACCCCGGGCGCGGCTGCGCCGGTGCCGGTGACGTTGAAAGAAGCGCGCATGGGCCTGGCCGGCACGCGCAAGGCGTGGGCGGCGGTTGGCCGTGCCTCGGTGGAACGCGAGAAGCAGGTGGCCGATCTGCAGTTCGACGTGCGCGGCAATGACCAGGCCGCCGTGATCAAACAGCTGCAGGCCAGCACGCCGGGCGGTTCGCTCGACGTGACCGGGCAGGTGGCCTGGGCGCCGCAGTTGGATTGGGACGTGGCCGCCAAACTGGCCGGCTTCGATCCGGGCTACTTCGCGCCGGGCTGGGACGGCAAGCTGTCCGGTTCGTTTGCCTCGAAGGGCCGCCAGTTGCCGCCGCCCGCCGGCAGTCCGGCCGGTACCGCTGGCAGCTACGAAGCCACCGTCGATGTGCCCGGCATCAAGGGCACGCTGCGCAAGCGCGCGCTGGATGCACAGGGCAAGTTCGCGCTGCGCGGCGAGCAGGGCGAGGGCAACCTCCGGCTGGCGCTGGGCAACAGCCGCCTGACCGCCAAGGGCTCGGTCGGCGACCGCCTGGATATCGATGCGCAGCTGGAGCCGGTGCAGCTGGACGACCTGCTGCCCAACAGCAGCGGCAGCCTGCGCGGCCACGTGCTGATCAAGGGCGCGCGTACCGCGCCGGACATCACCGCCGATCTGGTCGGCAGTGGCCTGCGCTGGGACGACTGGAGCGCCGAGGCGATCAGCATCAAGGGGCGCCTGCCGTGGCAGGGCGACAGTGGCACGCTGGCGGTGCAGGGCAGCAAGGTCCAGGTCGGCATGCTGCTGGACACGCTCAACGTCAATGCACGCGGCAGCCTCTCCAATCTGCGCCTGGATGCACAGACGAAGAACGAGCTGGGTGCTGTCGCGCTGGAAGGCGGCGTGCGCCAGCAGGGCCAGACCTGGCGTGGCGATCTGACCGCGCTGCGCATCGCACCGATGAAGGGCGATGCCTGGAGCCTGCGCGCACCGGCCACCTTCAGCGTGCAGGGCAGCAACTTCACCCTGAGCGACGCCTGCCTGGGTGCCGCCACCGGCGGCGCGCTGTGCGCCAGCGCGAACTGGCCGCGCGAAGGGCTGCTGGTGCGCGGCGATGCCTTGCCGTTGTCGCTGGTGCAGCCGTGGCTGCCGCCGCAGTCCGGGCGCCGCATCTTCCTGCGCGGTGAAGTGAATCTGGATGGGCGCATCCGCCCCCGCGGCAACGCGTGGGAAGGCAGTGCCTCGGTCACCTCGCGCGAAGGCGGGGTACGCCTGGGCGACAACGCGCGTGGCGAGCTGGTGCGTTACGACCAGTTCTCGGTGAATCTGGAGATGACCCCGCAGCAGATCAACGCCAAGCTCGGTGTCGGTTTCCAGGGCGACGGCTTCGTCGATGCCAAGGTTCAGACCGGCTGGGATGCCAACGCGCCGCTGACCGGCGAGCTGTACATGAACATCGCGCGGCTGTACTGGCTGGAACTGTTCTCGCCCGACATCGTGCGCCCAACCGGCCTGATCGAAGGCCACGTGAGTCTGCGCGGCACCCGTGGTACGCCGTCGTTGGGCGGTGAGGCGACGCTGAGCAAGTTCAATGGCGAGTTCCCTGCGCTCGGCCTGACCTTCGCCGAAGGCAAGGGCAGCTTCACCGCGCAGCCGGACGGCTCGGCCAAGATCACCGCGCAGGCCAACTCCGGCAAGGGCACGCTGTACGTGGATGGCGGGCTGTCGTGGTTCGGCGATGCACAGCCGCTGCAGCTGCATATCCACGGCGAAAACGTGCTGCTGGCCAACACCAGCGAGCTGCGCGTGATCGCCAACCCGAACCTGGACTTCACGTTGGCCGGCAGCGCGATGCAGCTGCGTGGCACCGTGCACGTGCCCGAAGCGGATCTGGACCTGGAGCGCCTGGATCGTGGCACCTCGGTCTCCGAAGATGTGGTGGTGCTGGACCCGGTCGATCCGGAAGAGGGGCCCAGCTCGCCGCTGGACATGGACCTGACCGTGAGCCTGGGCGACAAGGTCAAGATGGCCGGGTTCGGCCTGAAGGGTGCGCTGACCGGCAAGATGCAGGTGTGGGCACGCCCGGGGCGTGAGATGACCGCCAACGGCGGGCTGGAAGTCAGTGGGCGCTACAAGGCCTACGGCCAGGACCTGACCATCACCCGCGGCAACTTGAACTGGAACTACAACGCGGTCTCCGATCCGCGCATCAACATCCGTGCCCAGCGCGCCGTCGGCGATGTCACCGCCGGCATCGACGTGACCGGGCGGGCGCAGTCGCCGCGCGTGGATGTGTGGTCGGAACCGGCGATGTCGCAGTCCGAAGCACTGGCCTACCTGGTGCTGGGACGCAGCCTCACCGGTGCCAGCAGCGATCAGGCCCAGCAGGTCAACGCGGCCTCGGCGGCGCTGTCGGCCGGCAGCGGCCTGCTCGCCTCGCAGCTGGGCGCCAAGCTTGGCCTGGACGACGCCGGCGTGAGCCAGTCGCGCGCGCTGGGTGGCTCGGTGATCGGCTTCGGCAAGTACATCTCGCCCAAGCTGTACATCGGCTACGGCGTCTCGCTGGTCGGCAGTGGCTCGGTGCTGACGCTGAAGTATCTGCTGCGCCGTGGCTTCGATGTGGAGCTGGAATCGAGCACGGTGGAAAACCGTGGGTCGCTGAACTGGCGAAAAGAAAAGTAGATCACGACCGTTGGTCGTGATGCGGGTGCTTGCCCAACCATCGGCCGTTGCCCCTGCCGGGCGCAGCGGCTAAGGTCTCGGGCTGTTCTGACGTACCGGATGTGCCCATGTCTTCACGCAAACCCCTCACCGCCGCGCTGGCGCTTGGCCTGACCCTCGCTGCCGGCGCCCATGCCGACGAAGGCATGTGGATGCCGACCCAGCTGCCGGACCTGGCCAAACCGCTGAAGGCGGCCGGCTTCAAGGGCAACCCGGGCGACCTGGCCAACGTCACCGCGCCGCCGCTGAGTGCGGTGGTGCGTGCCGGTGGCGGGACCGGTTCGTTCGTCTCCGACGACGGCCTGCTGCTGACCAACCACCATGTGGCCATGGGCGTGATCCAGTACAACACCTCGCCCGAGCACAACCTGATCAACGACGGCTTCATCGCCAAGGGCCGCAGCGATGAGCGCGCGGCCAACCCGGATTTCCGCGTGCTGGTCACGGTCGGGTTCGACAAGGTCACCGATGAAGTGCTGCGCGATGCGCGCGGCAAGACCGGACGGGCGTATTTCGATGCGGTCGACCGCGCCAGCAAGCAGCTGGTGGCCGAGTGCGAGAAAGAAGGCAACATCCGCTGCAGCGTGGCGGACATGTACTACGGCACCGATTTCTATCGCATCCGCCAGCTTGAGCTGAGCGATGTGCGCCTGGTCTACGCGCCGCCGCGCGCGATCGGCAATTATGGCGATGAGATCGACAACTTCATGTGGCCGCGCCACACCGGTGATTTCACCCTGCTGCGTGCCTACGTGGGCAAGGACGGCAAGCCCGCGCCGTACAGCGTGGACAACGTGCCGTACCACCCGCCGGCGCACCTGAAGATGGCGATCGACGGCCCGAAGACCGGCGACTACGCGATGCTGGCCGGTTACCCGGGCATCACCTACCGCCATCGCACCGCCGCGGAATTCGCCGGCCAGATCGATGCCGTGCTGCCACGCCGCGTGGCGGTGTTCCAGCAGATGATCGACACCATCGAAGCGGCCAGTGCGAAGGATGCGCAGGCACGCACCCGTTACGCCTCGCAGCTGCAGTCGCTGAAGAACAACCGCAAGCGCGCCGCTGGCGAGCTGGAAGGCCTGCTGCGCAGCGATGCCAAGGCGCAGCGTGCCGCCGATGAGGCAGCGATGCTGCAGGCCACCGACGCGACGTACCGGGGCGACATCCAGTCCCTGCTGAGCTCGCTGTCCAGCGGCGCATCAGTGGGCGAGCGCGATCTGCTGCTCGATCTGCTCGCGGCGCAGAGCCAGCTGCTGCGCTCGGCACTGACCCTGGAGCGCCTGCGCATCGAATCGGCCAAGCCCGATGCCGAGCGTGACACGGGCTACCAGCAGCGCGATCTGGCCTTGATCGAGGGCGTGCTCAAGCAGGTCCAGCGCCGCTACGATCCGGCCATCGAAAAAGCGCTGTTGACCACGCTGCTGACCCGCTACCAGCAGCTGCCCGACGCGCAGCGCGTGCCCGCGTTCGACGCGGCCTTCGGCCGCACCCCGGCCGCGCTGGCCAAGACCCTGGATACGCTGTACGCCACCACGCGCCTGGGCGACGAAGCCGAGCGGCTGTCGCGCTTTGCCGCGGCGAAAGAGGGCAAGGCGCTGGCACGCGATCCGCTGATCGATCTGGCCGGCCCGCTGGTCGCCGCGCAACTGCGCCTGGATGACGAGCGCAAGACCCGCGAAGGCGAGCAGCTGCGCCTGCGCCCGGCGTACATGCAGGCGCTGTTCGCCTGGCGTGCCAAGCAGGGCCGCGCGGTCTACCCGGATGCGAACCGTACCCTGCGCATCAGCTACGGCAAGGTCGAGGCGCTGTCGCCGCGCGATGCGGTGCATTTCGACCCGGTGACCACTGTGGCCGGCATCGTCGAGAAGAACACCAACGCCTACCCGTTCGATGCGCCCAAGCCGCTGCTGGACGCGATCGCCAAGGGTGATTTCGGCTCCACCGCCGATCCGGTGCTGAAGACCCAGACGGTCAACTTCCTGACCAACCTGGACACCACCGGCGGCAACTCCGGTTCGCCGGTGCTCAACGCACAGGGCGAACTGATCGGCCTGAACTTCGACAGCAATTGGGAGTCGGTCAGCGCCAGCTGGTGGTTCGATCCGCGCTTCAAGCGCGCGGTGCACGTGGACATGCGCTACCTGCGCTGGCTGCTGGCCAAGGTCTACCCGGCGCCGGAGCTGTTGAAGGAAATGGGCGTCCCGGCCGAATAAGGCACGGCGGCCCGCCCTGGAACGCCACGACCAACGGTCGTGGCCTACACTGCGGGCTGCTCTCACGGAAACACCCGCGTGGTCTCCAGCTGGATCCTGCTGTTGGTGTCAGTGGCCTATGCCGCGCTGCTGTTCGGCGTGGCGTGGTGGGGCGACCGTCGCCCGATGTACCCGGATCGCCCGTGGCTGCGCCCGGTGGTCTACAGCCTGGCACTGGCCGTGTACTGCTCGTCATGGACGTTCTACGGTGCGGTCGGCACGGCGGTGCGCAATGGCATCGGCTACCTGCCGATCTACCTGGGGCCCCTGCTGCTGTGGGTGTTCGGCTGGCGGATCATCGAGCGCCTGGCGCTGATCGCACGCAGCCAGAACGTGGTCTCCATCGCCGATTTCATCTCCTCGCGGTTCGGCCGCTCACGCCGCCTGGCCGCACTGGTGGCGGTGATCGCGTTGATCGGCATCGTGCCGTACCTGGCCCTGCAGTACAAAGCCGTCGCGATGAGCCTGCAGGTGCTGACCGGCAACGTCGGCCCGACTGGCTTCTTCACGGATCCCGCGTTGTACGTGGCGTTGCTGATGGCGCTGTTCGCCACGCTGTTCGGTACCCGCCAGGTGGATGCCACCGAGCACCACCACGGCATGATGCTGGCGATCGCGCTGGAATCGATGATCAAGCTGATCGCGATGGTCGCGCTGGGCCTGTTCGCCTACCTGTGGCTCAACGACCGCACCGATGCGGTGATCGAGTCGGCGCATACGCTGTTCACCGGCTTGCCACCGGTCGGGTTCATTTCCCAGACGCTGCTGAGTTTCCTGGCCATCATCTGCCTGCCGCGCCAGTTCCATGTGGCGGTGGTCGAGTGTGGCGATGTGCGTGATATCCGCCGCGCGCGCTGGATGTTCGGGGCCTACCTGGTGATCATCTCGGCGATGGTGATTCCGATCGCCACCGCCGGCGTGACCCTGTTCGGCACCGGTGGCAGCGTCGCCGACGACAGCATGGTGCTGGCCCTGCCGCTCGCCGAAGGCCGCAAGTTCCTGGCGCTGGTCGCCTATGTCGGCGGCTTCTCGGCCGCGACCGGCATGGTCATCGTGGCCTCCATCGCGCTGGCGACCATGGTCAGCAACGATCTGGTGATGCCGGTCCTCCTGCGCCGCAGTGGCGATCATCAAGAGGCGGCGGATGTCGCTTCGCGCGTGTTGTGGATTCGCCGTACCGCGATCCTGCTGCTGGCGCTGGTGGCCTACAGCTATTACCGCGGCAGCAGCAACGACAGTACCCTGGCCTCCTACGGCCTGATGGCCTTCGCTGCAGTCGCGCAGTTCGCCCCGGGGCTGATCGGCGGGCTGTACTGGCGCGGTGCCAGCCGCCGCGGCGTCGAAGTCGGCATGCTGCTCGGCTTCGGCACCTGGGTATACACGCTGCTGTTGCCGGCGCTGACCCAGGCCGGCTGGATGTCGTCGGCCTGGCTGGTGCAGGGCCCGTTCGGGATCGGCTGGCTGCAGCCGCAGCACCTGTTCGGCATGAGCGGCTGGGACCCGCTGACGCACGGCACGTTCTGGTCGCTGCTGGTCAATGTCGCGGCGATGGTGCTGGTCTCGGTGCGCTGGCGCCCGGGCGTGGATGAACGCCTGCGTGCGGCGCCGTTCCTGGATCCCTACGCGCAGCGCCCATCGGTGGCCGGTGCGTGGCCGGGAAACGTGCATGTCGGTGACCTGTTGGCGCTGGCCTCGCGCGTGGTGGGCGACCGTCATGCCCGTCGATCGTTCTTCGAGCAGGCGCAGTCCATGGACCGCGAGCTGCAGGCCTCCGCGCCGGCGGACCGTGCCTGGGTGCAGTTCACCGAGCGCCTGCTGGCGGCCTCGATCGGCGCGGCGTCGGCCCGCCTGCTGCTGACCAGTCTGCTGCGCGGTTCGGGCATGGACCTGGGCGAAGTGGTGGCGGTGCTCGACGAGGCAGGCCAGGAACTGCGCTTCAACCGCGAGATTCTCTCCACCACCCTGGAGAACATCAGCGCGGGGGTCAGCGTGGTCGATCCGGACATGCGCCTGACCGCCTGGAACCGCCGCTACCAGCAGATGTTCGGGTACCCCGACGGGATGCTCTACGTGGGCCGGCCGGTCGCCGACCTGATCCGCTACAACGCCGAGCGCGGTGAGCTCGGCGAGGGCGACATCGAGCTGCAGATCAACCGCCGCATCGGCTACATGCGAGCCGGCTCGCCGCACATCTTCGAGCGCACCCGCAGCGACGGCAAGGTGATCGAGATGCGCGGGCAGGCGCTGCCCGGCGGTGGCTACGTCACCAGTTACAACGACATCACCGACTACAAGCACGCCGAGCGCGCGCTGCTGGAAGCCAACGAAACGCTGGAACAGCGCGTGGCCGAGCGCTCGCATGAAGCCGAAGTGGCCCAGCAGTCCAAGACGCGCTTCCTGGCCGCGATCAGCCACGACGTGCTGCAGCCGCTCAATGCTGCCCGTCTGTTCGCTTCAGCGCTGCGTGAGAGCCACCACAACAACGAAGAGCAACGGCATCTGGCCGAGCGCGTGGATGCCTCGTTGCGTGCAGCCGAGGAACTGCTGGATGGCCTGCTGGATGTCTCCCGTCTGGATGCCGGTGGCCTGCATCCGGTGATCGGTGAATTCGATGTCAGCCTGCTGATGCGCGAGCTGGCGGCGCAGTACTCGCCCGTCGCAGCCGGCCGTGGGTTGCGCATGGATCTGTTCGCGCGGCCGGCCTGGGTGCGCAGCGATCGCCGCCTGCTGCGCCGCGTGCTGCAGAACTTCCTGGCCAATGCGCTGCGCTACACGCGCCAGGGCCGCATCGTGCTGGCCGTGCGCCATCGCGGGCCGGAAGTGGAACTGCAGGTATGGGATACCGGCCCGGGCATTCCCGAACACCACATGCAGCAGATCTTCGATGAGTTCCATCGCTACCAGCAGCCGTTCGACTGGGGCGAGCAGGGCCTGGGGCTGGGCCTGTCGATCTGCCAGCGTATCTCGCGCCTGCTCGATCACCGCCTCAACGCCCGCAGCCGGGTCGGCAGCGGCAGCATGTTCTCGATCCTGCTGCCTCTCGTGGCGGCCCCGGCCTTGCCGACCGCAGACGCACTGCCGGCACCGAGCCCGGTCACCCGCGCCGATTCACTGGCCGGCATGCGCGTGCTGTGCGTGGATAACGATCAGGAAATCCTGGATGGCATGCGGGCGCTGCTGGGCCGTTGGCAGGTGCAGGTGATCACCGCCAGCACCGTCGACCAGGCACTGGAGAAAGTGGTCGAACGGCCGGACGTGATGTTGGTGGATTACCACCTGCATGACCGCCTGGACGGGCTGGATACCTTGGTGGCGCTGGGCCAGAAGGCCGGGCGTGCGATTCCGGGGGCGCTGCTCACCGCCGACGGCCGCGACGAGCTCAAGCGGATGGCGCGTGACCGCGGCTATCGGTTGTTGACCAAACCGATCAAGCCGGCCTCGCTGCGGGCCTTCCTGGCCGCCTTCCACGACACCCGCGGCGATCTCTAGCCGTGGGGCGGGCGTGACCGCCGGTCAGGCCACGGCGCCGCTGAGATGTTCGTACAGGATGGTCGAGCCGATGATGATCAGGATCAGGCCGCCGATGATCTCGGCGCGCTTGCCGACCATGCCGCCCAGCACGCGGCCGAGCATGATGCCGGCGGTCACCATGGTGAGCGTGCACAGGCCGATGATCAGCGCCATCACACCGATATGCACGTCGAGGAAGGCCAGGCCGATGCCGACTGCCATCGCATCGATGCTGGTGGCGAAGCCGGTCATTGCCAGGCGCCAGAAGCCATGGTGCTTGCTGGTGTCTTCCTCGTCGCCGCCCTCGTCGGGGCGCAGGCCGTTGATGATCATGTGCACGCCCAGCGCACCGAGCAGGCCGAACGCGATCCAGTGATCGAAGGCCTCCACATACGCCAGCGCAGCGCGGCCGAGCAGCCAGCCGATCACCGGCGTGATGCCTTCGATGACACCGAAAATCAGGCCGGCGCGCAAGGCGTCGGAAAAGCGTGGCTTGCGCATGGCCGCGCCCTTGCCGATGGCAGCAGCGAAGGCATCGGTGGACATGGCAAAGCCGATCAGCAGGATCGAAATGGGGGACATTGGGATACGCGACAGGTCGGGCGAGAGCGAGCAACGGACCGCGGACGCGCCCAACCTGTCGTTGCGCACGCGGACCGCTGGTCTCGCCAACCAAGATGGTTGCCCGCACCACGGCGCACTGGCCGAGTATGTTGATACGGGCGATTCCTTCAGCAGGAATCCGGCTACTCCCCAAGGGGACGCGAAGCTTAGCACCGGGGTTGTGGCGTGGCGCGTTTACCGGCAATTGCGCAGGTAACGCTGGATTTCATAGCCCCGGCTATAAGCCGTGGCGGGTAGAGCCGACCGTTGGTCGGCTGCACGGCGTGATCGGGCTCTGCAGCCGACCAACGGTCGGCTCTACGCCACCGATCCGCGTGGTGCCCTCACTCCTCTTCGGGCGGCAACACGATCTGCTCGTCATCGATGGCCAGCTTGCCGGCCATCAGCACCGCCTGGGTGCGGTTGGTGACGCCCAGCTTGCGCAGGATCGCGGTGACGTGGGCTTTGATCGTCGCTTCGGAGACATTGAGGTCGTAGGCGATCTGCTTGTTGAGGCGGCCGGCGCCGAGCATCTGCAATACCCGGAACTGCTGCGGGGTCAGCTCGCGCAGGCGCTGGCCGATCTCGCGTTCCTCGCGCCCGGTCTGGGGCACGTTGTGCGCTTCCGGCGGTGCCCAGGTCTCACCATCCAGGATGGTGCCCAGTGCATGGCCGATCGTGTCCGAATCGGCGGATTTGGGGATGAAGCCGAAGGCGCCATGGTCGAGCGCGCGGCGCATCACCGTCGGCTCTTCGCGTGCGGACACCACCACCACCGGCAGCTGCGGGTGCAGGGCACGCATATGCACGAGCGCGTTGAAGCCCTGCGCACCGGGCATGTTGAGGTCCATCAGGACCAGGTCGGCGTCGGTGTGCTGGTCGGCCAGCTGGTACAGCGCTTCCACGCTGTCCGCTTCGTACAGCTGCACGCCGGGGATGACGCGTTGCACGGCCCCGCGAAGGGCTTCGCGGAACAGCGGATGGTCATCGGCAATCAGGAGGGTCGTCATGGTGGGGGCCATGTTGCGGAGGCGTGCAGCGACGCAACGAAAAGGTCTATCGAGATGACAGCCCCCTGAGTCAGGGGGCGGCCGCGAAGCGGCGGGGTGTGGGTGCTGGTGAGGCGGGGCCCACGATCCGCTTGCGGATCGTGGGAGCGACAGCGCGAAGGCGATGACGCGGCCCCATCCTGCGCCTGCACGGTGAAGGGTTACTTCACTTCACTTTGCGTTCTTCCACCAGCGAGGCCACGACCGACGGATCGGCCAGGGTCGAGGTGTCGCCGAGCTGGTCCGGGGCGTTCTCGGCGATCTTGCGCAGGATGCGGCGCATGATCTTGCCCGAGCGCGTCTTGGGCAGGCCCGGTGCCCACTGCAGATGGTCGGGCGCGGCGATCGGACCGATTTCCTTGCGCACCCAGGCCACCAGCTCCTTGTGCAGTACATCGCTCGGCGTCTCGTCGGCGATCAGGGTCACGTAGGCATAGATGCCCTGGCCCTTGATGTCGTGCGGGAAGCCGACCACGGCCGCTTCGGCCACCTTCGGGTGCGAGACCAGCGCGCTTTCCACCTCGGCGGTGCCGATGCGGTGGCCGGAAACGTTGATCACATCGTCCACGCGGCCGGTGATCCAGTAGTAGCCATCCTCGTCACGACGGCAGCCGTCTCCGGTGAAGTAGCTGCCCGGGTAGGTGCGGAAGTAGGTATCGATGAAACGCTGATGGTCGCCGTAGACGGTGCGCATCTGGCCCGGCCACGAATCGCGGATGATCAGGTTGCCTTCGGTGGCCCCCTCCTGGATCTCGCCATCGGCATTGACCAGCGCCGGCTGCACGCCGAAGAAGGGCAGGGTGGCCGAGCCCGGCTTGAGATCGACCGCGCCCGGCAGCGGGGAAATCAGGATGCCGCCGGTTTCGGTCTGCCACCAGGTATCCACGATCGGGCAGCGACTGTCGCCGACCACTTCGTAGTACCAGCGCCACGCTTCCGGATTGATCGGCTCGCCGACACTGCCGAGCAGGCGCAGCGAACTGCGCGAGGTGCGCTTGACCGGTGCATCGCCTTCGCGCATCAACGCGCGGATCGCGGTGGGGGCGGTGTAGAAGATGGTGACCTGGTGCTTGTCGATCACTTCCCAGAACCGCGAGGTGTTCGGGAAGTTCGGCACGCCTTCGAACATCACCGAGGTCGCGCCATTGGCCAGCGGACCGTACACGATGTAGCTGTGGCCGGTGACCCAGCCGACATCGGCGGTGCACCAGTAGATGTCGTCCTCGCGCAGGTCGAACACCGCTTCATGGGTGTAGGCCGCGTACAGCAGGTAACCGCCGGTGGTGTGCAGCACGCCCTTGGGCTTGCCGGTGGAGCCGGAGGTGTAGAGGATGAACAGCGGATCCTCGGCGTTCATGCGCTCGGGCTCGCACTGCGTCGGCTGCGGATCCACCACGTCGTGGAACCAGCGGTCGCGCGGGGCCTGCATGTCCACCGCGCCGCCGGTGTGGCGGACCACCAGCACCGTTTCCACGGTGGTGGTGCCGGGCAGCTTCAGCGCCGCATCGACGTTGGCCTTGAGCGGAATCTTCTTGCCGCCGCGCAGACCTTCGTCGGCGGTGATGATCAGCTTGCTGCCGCAGTCGATGACGCGGTCGGCGATCGAGTTCGGGGCAAAGCCGCCGAACACCACCGAGTGGATCGCACCGATACGCGCGCAGGCCAGCATGGCCACCGCGGCGTCGACGATCATCGGCAGGTAGATGGTGACCCGGTCGCCCTTCTTGACGCCGAGGTTGCGCAGCGCGTTGCCGAGGCGGCAGGTGCGCTCATACAGCTCGCGATAGGTGACGCCCTGCGACGGTGCATCGGGGCTGTCCGGTTCGAACAGCAGGGCGATCTTGTCGCCGCGTTTGTCGAGCTGGCGATCCAGGCAGTTGACGCTGGCGTTGAGCTCGCCGTCTTCGAACCACTTGATGCGGAAATCGTCGAGCTGGTAGCTGACGTTCTTGATGCGGGTCGGTTTCTTGAACCAGTCCAGGCGCTCGGCGGCCTTGCCCCAGAAGGCATCCGGATGCTCCACCGATTCGCGGTAGAGCTGCTGGTACGTGTTCTTGTCGATCCGCGATGCCGCGGCGAACGCGGCGTCGACGGGGTAAAGATCAGCCATGGCACCCTCACTTGCACGTTGACTTGGGGTTGTGCGGTCGCAACATAAGTGGCGACCTCTCCCCCTCAGTTTGCCGCATCCACCCGTCTGCGCGGTATCGGGGTGGTTAGACCATGGTCGAACGCCGACCACCCCGATATGACATGGCCGTTGACCCCGGTAGCCCACGACCGTTGGTCGTGAGGCTCACGGCCGTTCGCCCCGGTAGCTCACGACCGTTGGTCGTGAGGCACACGGCCGTTCGCCCCGGTAGCTCACGACCGTTGGTCGTGAGGCACACGGCCATTCGCCCCGGTAGCTCACGACCGTTGGTCGTGAGGCACTGCGTACCGACCAACGGTCGGTACCTACACGGTGCCTTCGGCACCTGCCGGCCGCCTGCCGGCGCCCGGGTCGTACTCGCCCCGCTGGGGCGAGTACGACTAATGGCCAATAGCTTCGGTGCGTCAACCCGCCGCACCCTCGGCTCGACCGTGCCCCATGCGCGGCATCACCTTGCCACCCGGGAGAGAGGGCAACATGAGCCACCGTTTGCTGAGGACGACACGCCGGCCGTTGGCCGCCGCCATGTTCGTCGCATTGATCGCGCCAGGCATGGCGTTCGCCGAAACCGCAAAAGAGAAAGCACTGGAAGCCCGCGTCGTGGAACTGGAGCGCCAGGTCCAGCTGCTGCTGAACAACCAGCAGCAACAGCAGGTCCAGATCAGCCAGGCCCAGACCGATGTCACCGCGGTGCGCACCGTGCAGGCGCAGCAACCGGTGGCGGCCACCGTGCCGGCCGGCAAGCAGCCGATCCAGGTCACCACCATCACCCCGGGCGCCGCGCCGGGGACCACGGTCAAGATCGGCGGCTTCATCAAGGCCGATTTCCTCGCCACCCAGACCGGCGACGGTCAGCTGGCCGACGATGCCACCGGTCGCGCGCTGTACCTGCCGGGCCAGACCCCGGTGGCCGGTGCCGGCGGCAGCGGCAAGCGTTCGGACGTGGACTACAACGCCCACGCCAAGTTCTCGCGCTTCAATCTTGGCATCGACAATGTCAGCGAGGCCGGCAACAAGTCCGGTGCGTTCTTCGAGATGGACTTCTTCGGCAACTCACTGGGCAACCAGACCGCGACCAATACCTACGGTGCGACCCTGCGTCACGCCTACATGTACTGGAACAACTGGATGGCCGGCCAGACCTGGTCGAACTTCATGGACGCCGCGTCGCTGCCGGAAGCGGCGGACTTCGTCGGCCCGACCGATGGTGTGATCTTCGTGCGCCAGGCACAGATCCGCTACACCCAGGGCGGCTTCAGCGTCGCGCTGGAAAACCCGGAAACCACGCTGCTCACCGGCACCCGCAACCCGGTCACCGGCGCGTGGACCAACGTGGCCAGCAACTCCGATCGCGGCGCGCTGCCGGATCTGACCCTGCGTTATGGCTGGAAGGGTGACTGGGGCACCTTCGGCGTCGGCGGCGTGGTCCGCCAGCTCAAGGTCGACAACCAGACCACCGGTGCCGATGCGGACAAGATCGCCGGCGGCCTCACCCTGGGCGGCAAGTGGGTGATGGGCCCGACCGATACGCTGCACTACCAGGTCACCGGTGGCGAAGGCATCGCACGTTACATCGGCCTGGGCGTCACCGCCGATACCGCGTATGACATCGCCCGCGACGAACTCAACCCGACCGGCGTGCTGGCCGGCTATGTGGGCTGGCGCCATGCCTTTACTCCGAAGCTGCGCACCAACCTGATCTACGCGCGCAGCGATTACGACAACGACGGCAGCCTTGGCCCGCTGGTCACCAAGAGCGTGCAGAGCATCCGCGGCAACGTGTTCTACACACCAATGCCCAAGGTCGATGTCGGCGCCGAGCTGATGTACGGCGTGCGCGAGATCGAGGATGGCCGCAAGGGCGATATCAGCCGCCTGCAGTTCACGACGAAATACAGCTTCTAAAAGAAAAAACGATTGCCGGTGTACAGCCGGCACAACACAACGATTGCTTCGGAGGGGAAGCGTCTTATGTCCACCACACCCGCACCAACAAAAGCCCAACTTACCCAGGGACACAAGAAGGTCATCTTCGCGTCCAGCCTGGGGACCGTCTTCGAGTGGTACGACTTCTTCCTGTACGGCTCGCTCGCCGCGATCATCGCCAAGCAGTTCTTCAGCGGCGTAAATGAAACCACGGGCATGATCTTCGCCCTGCTGGCGTTCGCGGCCGGCTTCTTCGTGCGCCCGTTCGGCGCGGCCTTCTTCGGCAGCCTCGGTGACCGGATCGGCCGTAAGTACACCTTCCTGGTCACGATCCTGATCATGGGCATCTCGACCTTCCTGGTCGGCGTGCTGCCCAACTATGCGTCGATCGGTTTCGCCGCCCCGGTGATCCTGATCATCCTGCGTCTGGCCCAGGGCCTGGCGATGGGTGGCGAATACGGTGGCGCGGCGACCTACGTCGCCGAGCACGCACCGGCCGACAAGCGTGGCCTGTACACCAGCTTCATCCAGTGCACCGCGACGCTTGGCCTGTTCATGTCGCTGCTGATCATCCTGGCCTGCCGTTACTTCCTGGGCAATGAAGCGTTCGAAGCCTGGGGCTGGCGTATTCCGTTCCTGGTCTCGATCGTGCTGCTGGGCATCTCGGTGTGGATCCGCCTGCAGCTGAGCGAATCCCCGCTGTTCCAGCAGATGAAGGCTGAAGGCAAGGGCTCCAAGACCCCGTTCCGTGACAGCCTCAAGGACGGCAACCTCAAGCTGATGCTGCTGGTCCTGCTCGGTGCCGCAGCCGGTCAGGCCGTGGTGTGGTACGGCGGCCAGTTCTACGCGCTGTTCTTCCTGAGCAGCATGCTCAAGGTCGACGCCACCACCTCCTATCTGCTGATCGCCGCAGCCTTGGCACTGGGCGTGCCGTTCTTCATCTTCTTCGGCTGGCTGTCCGACCGTATCGGCCGCAAGAAGATCATCCTGGCCGGCTGCCTGCTGGCCGCCATCACCTACATCCCGATCTTCAAGGGCCTGACCCACTTCGCCAACCCGGCCATCGAAGAAGCCCGCACCAACTCGCCGGCGCTGGTCAATGCCGACCCGAACACCTGCTCGTTCCAGTTCGATCCGGTCGGCCTGCGCAAGTTCACCAGCTCCTGCGACGTGGCCACCGCGGCCCTGACCAAAGCCGGTGTGCCCTATGAAGTGAAGCCGGCACCGGCCGGTACGCTGGCGACGGTCAACGTCGGGACCACCGCCGTGACCTCCTACGAGGCTGCAGGCCTGACCAAGGAAGAACTCAAGGCCAAGGGCGATGCCTTCGGCGGAGAGCTCAAGGGTGCGTTGGGTGCCGCCGGTTACCCGGCCAAGGCTGACAACGCGCGCATCAACATCCCCGGCACGATCTTCATGCTGTGGCTGCTGGTGCTGTACGTGACGATGGTCTATGGCCCGATCGCCGCCTACCTGGTCGAGCTGTTCCCGACGCGTATCCGCTACACCTCGATGTCGCTGCCGTACCACATCGGCAACGGCTGGTTCGGTGGCTTCCTGCCGGCGATTTCCTTCGCGCTGGTGGCCGGTACCGGCAACCTCTACTACGGCCTGTGGTACCCGATCATCATCGCGTTGATGACGGTCGTGGTGGGCGGCCTGTTCCTGCATGAAACCAAGGATGTGGACATCACCAAGTAGCGGTGCGCCACACGGTATGACCAAGGGGCCGCGATGCAGATCGCGGCCCTTTTTTGTGTCCTGGGTAGTGCCGGCCGCTGGCCGGCTCCCGATCAATCGACGGGCACGCGTGCGAGGCTGCCGGCCAGCGGCCGGCACTACCCTGACCCGCTCTCACGCAGCCTGCCGTTATAGTCGGGCCATGAGCGATGCCCACACCGATCCCGCCGCGCTTCCCGCGATCCTGCAGACCCTGCGCACCGCCTGGCAGGCCAACCGCCCGACGCTGGAACAGCGCCGCGACGACCTGCAGCGCCTGCGCGCGGCCCTCAAGGCGCGCCTGCCGGAAATGGCCGCGGCGATCTCGGCCGACTTCGGCCACCGCTCCACCCACGAATCGCTGATCGCCGATGGCATGACCGTGCTCGGCGACATCGATCATCTGTGCGGCCATCTGCGCGGCTGGATGCGGCCGCGCCGGGTCGGTGTCGGCTGGCGGTTCTGGCCGGCGCGCGCGCAGACCCGGCCGGTGCCGCTGGGCGTGGTCGGGGTGATCTCGCCGTGGAACTACCCGGTCAACCTGGCCCTGATTCCGCTGGCGACCGCGATCGCCGCCGGCAACCACGTGATCCTCAAGCCGTCCGAGCACACGCCGCGCACCAGCGCCTTCCTGCAGTCGCTGCTGGCCGAGGTTTTCCCCTCCGATCGCGTGGCGGTCGTGCAGGGCGATGGAGACCTCGCCAGCGCCCTGGCCGGCTCGCCGCTGGACCACCTGGTGTTCACTGGCTCCACCACCATCGGCCGCAAGGTCATGGCGGCCGCCGCCGAGCACCTGACCCCGCTCACGCTGGAACTGGGCGGCAAATCCCCCGCCATTGTCTGCAGCGACTACCCGCTGGAGAAGGCGGCGGCGCGCCTGGCCACCGGCAAGTTCTTCAATGCCGGCCAGACCTGCATCGCGCCGGACTACGTGCTGATCGACGGCCATCGCCAGCGCGAGCTGGTGCAGCAGCTGCAGACCCAGGTGCAGGCGCGCTACGGCGATTTCAGTGACACCGCCGATTACACCCGGATCATCCACGACGGCCAGTACCAGCGCCTGCGTGGCTATCTCGATGAAGCCCGCGCGCGGGGCGTGCCGGTGATCGAACTGGCGACGGTCGATCCCGAGCGTGCGCAGCGCGAGCGGCTGATCGTGCCGACCATCGTGCTCGATCCGCCGGCCGATCTGGCCCTGATGCGCGAGGAGATCTTCGGTCCGATCCTGCCGGTCTGCGCATATCCGGATCTGGACGCTGCCATCGCGGCCGTGCAGTCCCGTGACCGCCCGTTGGCGCTGTACGTCTTCAGTCACGAACATGTGCAGGTAGAACGGGTGCTGGCGCAGGTCGTGGCCGGCGGCGTCACCGTCAACGACACGCTGCTGCATTTCGCGGTCAATGGGCTGCCGTTCGGCGGTGTTGGCCCGAGTGGCATGGGCGCGTACCACGCGCGCGCCGGTTTCGATGCGATGAGCAAGCAACTGCCGATCCTGTGGCAGTCGCGCTGGGCCGCCAGCGATCTGCTCAAGCCGCCGTATTCGAAGATCGCCGGGATGTTGAAGATGATGGTGCGGTGAACCTTAGCGTGTTGCACGGTAACGTCGAGACTTGCTCGACTGCCCGGGTCCCGCGCAAAAAATCGAACCGATGCGCTGGTGAGCCGATTACCACGTCTATTCGGCTCACGCGGCCGTGCCTAAGCATCGGGCCTGCTCGAGCTTGACGTTGAGAAAAGAACGATCAACGCCCCGGCTGTGACGATCGGCCTTCGTGGAACCACGCATAGGCCGCAGCTTCAAGATCGCCCTCCTCGGCAATCACCGAACCGTCCTCGTCCAGCAGGGTGTAGTGGCGCTGGTCGCCGCCCAGCGCGGCGCTGCCATCCAACCCGAGCAGCAGGGTGTAGAGGGTGTCGGTGGTGAAGACGTCGAGCATCTCCCGCAACAGCTGGGTCTGCTCGGGCGACAGGTCCATCGCGGCAATCCTTGCTGCGCACGCCGTGCCTGGGGTCCATGCCATGGCGAGCAGGTTCGCTTTCTCCGCGTACCATTTTGCTACGAAGGCATCTGCGTTCATGGGATATCTGCGCTAGCGGGGGTGGGCCAGAGCCTAGCGGGAGACGCAGGCGTGCGGCAAAAATCTGCGTGCCCGGACGCGAGAGGCTGCCGGCCAGCGGCCGGCACTACCGGCTCCACCGACCAACGGTCGGTGGCTACCGGTAGAATGGCGCGCATGAAAATCGCCTCCTGGAACGTCAACTCGCTCAACGTGCGCCTGCCGCACCTGGAACAATGGCTCACGGCGTTCGCGCCGGACGTGGTCGGCATCCAGGAAACCAAGATGGAGGACCACAAGTTCCCCGACGCGGTGCTGGCCGGGCTGGGCTACCGCAGCGTGTTTGCCGGGCAGAAGACCTACAACGGCGTCGCGCTGCTCTCGCGCGAGCCGGCGCAGGACGTGCAGATCGGCATCCCCGGCTTCGAGGATGAGCAGAAGCGCGCCATCGCCGGCACCGTCAACGGTGTGCGCATCATCAACCTGTACGTGGTCAACGGCCAGGACGTGGGCACCGACAAGTACGCCTACAAGCTGCGCTGGCTGGAGGCCGTGCATGCCTGGGTCGAGGCCGAGTTGGCGAAGTACCCGGAGCTGGTGGTGATGGGCGACTTCAACATCGCGCCCGATGCCCGCGACGTGCACGACCCGCTGGTCTGGAACGAGAACCACATCCTGACCTCCACCGCCGAGCGCGGTGCCCTGAACAAGCTGCTGCAGCTCGGCCTGCACGATGCCTTCCGCCTGCACAGCGAGGAAGAGGGCGTGTTCAGCTGGTGGGACTACCGGGCGGCCGGCTTCCGGCGCAACCTGGGCCTGCGCATCGACCTGACCCTGGTCTCCGACGCGCTCAAGGCGCGCGCGCTGGCCTCGGGCATCGACCGTGAGCCGCGCACCTGGGAGCGCCCCAGCGACCATGCCCCGGCCTGGGTGCAGTTGGGCTGACCGCGGAAACAACAAGGCCCGGCAGTGCCGGGCCTTGTCGATCAAACCTTGTACGTGCGTTCGTTACCGCACGTTTCTGCGCGTAAACAGATTCACGATCGCGAGCAGGATCACTGCGCCGATCAACGAGAACAGGAACGTGCGGATGGTGATCGCTTCATTGATGCCACCGCCGAACAGCCAACCGGCCAGCAATGCGCCGACGATGCCGACCACGATGTTGAGGATGATGCCTTGCTGCGCGTCCCGCTTCATGATGATGCTGGCAAGCCAGCCCACGATGCCGCCGACGATCAACCAGATGATGATGCCCATAACGTTGACTCCCTCTGTGCGGTTGCAACCCCTGCAGTGGACGGCACACCCTGTGAAATCGTCGTGCAGCCGCGACGGCGGAGCCGTGGCGTGACCCTGCCGGCGACGCTGGACGGCCCTTGGCGCTTCGGCCCGGTCACGGTCTGGCGCCTGCCGCATGTGCCGGGCACCCGGGGCGAGCCCCAGGCCCGGGTGCTGCTGGCCGAGCAGCTGGGCGGGGCGCCGGAGGACGTGCCGTTGCAGCGCGACCCGCGCGGCCGGCCAGAGCTGCATGGCCCGTTGGCGCATATCGGGACCGGCTGGAGCCACAGCCATGGGCAGCTGCTGGTCGCCCTCGGTGAAGGCGTCCGCCTCGGCGTGGACCTGGAGCCGCTGCGCCCGAGGCCACGGATGCTGGAAATCGTGCAGCGCTTCTTCCACCCGGCCGAGATCGCCTGGCTGGAATCGCTGGACGAGAACGCCCGCAACCATTGGTTCTTCCGCGTGTGGTGCGCCAAGGAAGCGCTATTGAAGGCGCAGGGGCAGGGCATCTCCTTCGGTCTGCACCGGCTGCAGCTCGCGCCCGGCATCGACGGTGGCCTGCATCTGGCCTGGTGCGATCCGGAACTGGGGCCGGCCGGGCGCTGGCACCTGCATGAGTGGCAGGCAGCCGATGATTTCCGCGCGGCGCTGGCCTGGCATGCGATGTGAGATGGGGCGCCGACCAACGGTCGGCTCTACCGACCTGCGATAATGGTGCCATGACAGAACACACCCTCCCCGCTGGCGTGGCCGATGCGCTTGAGCGCGGCCTGGCCGCCCTGCAGCTGGATGCCGCGCTGGCACCGCCGTTGCTGACCTACCTGACCCTGCTCGACCGCTGGAACCGCACCTACAACCTGACCGCCATCCGCGACCCGCTGGAGATGGTCACCCGCCATCTGCTCGATTCGCTGGCGATGCAGCCGTACCTGGAGACCGGCACCCTGGCCGACCTGGGTACCGGCCCCGGGCTGCCGGGCATCCCGCTGGCGATCGCGCGCCCGCAGCTGCAGGTGACCCTGGTCGAGAGCAACGGCAAGAAGGCCCGCTTCATGCGCGAGGCTGTGCGCCAGATGGGCCTGGGCAACGCCCGCGTGGCCGAGTCGCGCGCCGAGGCGCTGGCCGAACCGGCCGCCTATGACCATTTGACCGCCCGCGCGATGGATACCCTGGCCGGGATCATCCGGGTCGGTGGGCATCTGCTGCGCCCGGGTGGCCGCCTGTTGGCGATGAAAGGCGTGTACCCGCACGACGAGATCGCGCAGCTGCCGGCCGGCTGGGCGGTGGAGAAGGTGGTGCCGCTGAGCGTCCCCGGATTGACCGGCGAGCGCCATCTGGTGGTGGTCACCGGCCCGTGAGCCGGTGATCTCACCGCCTGCATCGCCCGCCCCACGGTCGTCCCGCCCCCCTCCTGCGGTGGCCCCACGCGGCGCCATCGGCATGCCCGTGGGCGTCGCTGCGGTATTGCGGCGCGTGCCTTCCGCGCATCTCACAGTGCATGACACGCCCCATATACGCATAATGACCAGTCCCACTCCCTGCCGATGAGGCTCACCCGCATGGCCCGCATCATCGCCATCGCCAACCAGAAAGGTGGCGTCGGCAAGACCACGACCGCCGTCAATCTGGCCGCCTCCCTGGCTGCTGCACCCAAGCGCGTGCTTCTTGTCGACCTCGATTCCCAAGGCAATGCGACCATGGGCAGCGGCGTGGACAAGCGTGAAGTCGCCGCGTCCACCTGTGATCTGCTGCTGGGCGAAAGCACTGCGGCCGAGGTCCGGGTCAAGACCCCGGAAGGCTTCGACCTGCTCCCGGGCAACATCGACCTGACCGCCGCCGAGATCCAGCTGATGGACCAGAGCGAGCGCGAGCAGCGCCTCAAACGCGCGCTGGCCCCGATCCGCGACGAATACGACTACATCCTGATCGACTGCCCGCCGGCGCTGTCGCTGCTGACGCTCAACGCACTGGCCGCCGCCGATTCGGTGATCGTGCCGATGCAGTGCGAGTACTACGCGCTGGAAGGCCTGAGCGCGCTGGTGGAAACCATCGAAGCACTGCGTGCCAACCTCAATCCCGCGCTGGAGATCGAGGGCGTGCTGCGGACCATGTTCGATGTGCGCAACAACCTGGCCAATGCCGTGTCGGCCGAGCTGACCGAGCACTTCGGCGAGCAGGTGTTCCGCACCATCGTGCCGCGCAACGTGCGCCTGGCCGAGGCACCCAGCCATGGCCAGAGCATCGTCGGGTACGACCGTGCCTCGCGCGGTGGCGTTGCCTATCTCGGCCTGGCCGGCGAGATCATCCGTCGCAACAACCAACGCAAGAAGGCCGACAAGGCCATGGAGACCGCCTGATGAGCACCAAGCCTGCCCTCGGCAAGAAACGCGGCCTCGGCCGCGGCCTCGACGCGCTGTTGGGGCCCAAGGGGGCGGTGACACAGGTGCAGGCGGCGGCCGTGGTCGAACCGCTGCCGGGCGAACGCCTGCGCAAGCTGCCGGTCGGCCATCTGCAGCCGGGCAAGTACCAGCCACGCCGCGACATGGACGAGACCAAGCTTGCCGAGCTGGCCGAGTCGATCAAGGCGCAGGGCGTGATCCAGCCGATCCTGGTCCGCCAGCTGGGCCCGGACAGTTTCGAGATCGTGGCCGGCGAACGCCGTTGGCGCGCTTCGCAGCTGGCCGGCCTGGACGAAGTGCCGGTGGTGGTGCGCGAGCTGGAAGACCGCACCGTCATCGCGATGGCGCTGATCGAGAACATCCAGCGCGAAGACCTCAACCCGCTTGAGGAAGCCGAAGCGCTGCAGCGGCTGATCAGCGAGTTCGCCCTGACCCATGCCGAGGCCGCCCAGGCCGTTGGCCGCTCGCGTGCGGCGGTGTCCAACCTGCTGCGCCTGCTGGAGCTGCCGATCGCGATCCGCCTGCTGCTGGAAACCCGCCGGCTGGAAATGGGCCATGCCCGCGCGCTGCTCACCCTGGCGCCGGAACTGGCCAGCAAGCTGGCCCAGGAAGCGGCCGACCAGGGCTGGTCGGTGCGCGAAGTGGAACACCGCGCGCAGCAGTTCGCTGCTGGCAAAGTGCCCGGCGCGCTGCGCAAGAAGCCCACCGCCGCCGCGCCGCAGGCCGATATCGCGTCGCTGGAAACCGAGTTGTCCGAGTCGCTGGGCGCCCGCGTGGCGATTGCCCATGGCCGTGGCGGCAAGGGCAAGCTGATCATCCATTACACCGACCTGGACACGCTGGATGGCGTGCTCGACCGACTTCGCGCACAGAAGGGCTGAGTCCCCCGCAGGCGTCAGAGGATTTCCCCCAACCAATGAACCCCACCAAGGTCGACCGCAACCATCTGTTGCGTCTGACCGACCTGCCGAATGTCGGGCCGGCCTGTGAGAAAGATCTCCGTCTGATCGGCATCCGCGTGCCAGCGCATCTGCGCGGCCGCGATGCCTACGACATGTACGCGCAGCTGTGTCTGCGCACCGGGGTGATGCACGACCCCTGTGTGATCGATGTATTTTTGTCGGTGCTGCGTTTCATGCAGGGCGAAGCGCCGCGACCGTGGTGGGATTTCAGCAAGGAACGCAAGGCCACCCTGGCCAAGGAAGCGCCGCTCAGCCTCTGGTGAAGCGGACCATCGGGACGTGTGCAACGCCACGCGGGCGTCCCGGGAAAGCACTGTATTGATACGTGGCAAGTATGACGGACGGACCCCATGACGATTCTCGTGACCGGCGCAGCCGGTTTCATCGGTGCCAACACCTGCAAGGCCCTGCTCGCGCGCGGTGAGCGCGTCGTCGGCCTGGACAACTACAACGACTACTACGATCCGCAGATCAAGCGCGATCGCGTGGCCGCGCTGTGCCCGGACGCCGACATCCGCGTGCTCGACCTGACCGACCGCGACGGCCTGGCCGCGCTGTTCGACGAGGTCCAGCCGACCCGGGTCATCCATCTGGCCGCACAGGCCGGCGTGCGTTACTCGCTGGAGAACCCGCATGCCTACGTCGACAGCAACCTGACCGGCTTCGTCAACATGCTGGAGCTGTGCCGCCATCGCGGCGTGGCCCATCTGGTGTATGCCTCGAGCAGCTCGGTGTACGGCGATTCGGCGACCCCGCCGTTCTCCGAAGACCAGCGCATCGACAAGCCGCGCTCGCTGTACGCCGCGACCAAGGCCGCCAACGAGCTGATGGCCTACACCTACGCCCAGCTGTTCGGCCTGCATGCCACCGGCCTGCGCTTCTTCACCGTGTATGGCCCGTGGGGCCGCCCGGACATGGCACCGCTGCTGTTCTCGCGCGCGGTGCTGGCCGGCCGCCCGATCGACGTGTTCAACGACGGAAAAATGCAGCGCGACTTCACACATGTCTCCGACATCGTGGACGGTATCCTCGGCGCGCTGGCGCATCCGTCCAGCGAGGTCGTTCCGCATCGCGTCTTCAATCTCGGCAATCACACGCCGATCGAGCTGGAGCACTTCATCGGTGTCATCGAGGCCGCCGCCGGACGTCCAGCGCAGAAGGTCTACAAGCCGATGCAGCCGGGCGACATGGTCCGCACCATGGCCGATACCACGCGGGCGCATGACGCGTTCGGCTACGCGCCGGCCATGCCGATCGAGCGCGGTCTGCCGCCGGTGGTGGCCTGGTGCCGCGATTATTTCGGTGCTCACGCCTGACACACGCGGACCCATTCATCTTCGGATAACCTCGGGTGCGGAAAATGCGCGCTCTTTTTCGATCCTGGCCATTCGCAGAGTCCGACCATGAGCCAACCCCAGTTGTCGGTCGTCGTCCCGGTCTTCAATGAACGCGACAACGTCACGCCCCTGATCCACGAGATCACCACCGCGCTGCGCGGACGGATCGAGTTCGAAATCGTCTATGTCGACGACCATTCGCGCGACGACACCCTGGCGGTGCTGCAGGCCCTGAAGGCCACCACCTCGGAACTGCGGGTGCTGCACCATGTCACCCAGAGCGGGCAGAGCACCGCGGTGCGCAACGGCGTCAAGCACGCGCGCGCGCCGTGGATCGCCACCCTGGACGGTGACGGCCAGAACGATCCGGCCGACATCCCCGGGCTGCTCGCCGCGCGCGCTGCCGCCGCCAGCGAGGTAAAGCTGTTCGCTGGGTGGCGCGTCAATCGCCAGGATTCGGGCAGCAAGCGCTGGGCCAGCAAGTGGGCCAACGCGATCCGCGCGCGCATGCTGCGCGACGACACGCCCGATACCGGCTGCGGCATCAAGCTGTTCGAGCGTGCCGCGTTCATGGACCTGCCGTATTTCGACCACATGCACCGCTACCTGCCGGCGCTGATGCAGCGTGCCGGCTGGAAGACCATCAGCGTGCCGGTCAATCATCGGCATCGCACCGCGGGCGTATCCAAGTACAACAATCTCGGCCGCGCCCTGGTCGGCATCCGCGACCTGCGCGGGGTCGCCTGGCTGATCACGCGCAGCAAGCGCACCGCCGTGGAAGAACGCTGATGGAACTGCACTGGCTCGACCAGCCGCTGACCTGGCTGTACTGGACCGGCCTGCACGTCACCGGCTGGAAGCTGATCGGCTACACCGGCGCACTGATGTTCGGCGGGCGCTGGCTGGTCCAGTTCGTGGCCTCGCGCCGCGCCGGCAAGCCGGTGATCCCGCGCCTGTTCTGGTACATGAGCGTGGTCGGCAGCCTGATGACGCTGAGCTACTTCCTGTTCTCGGCCAAGCAGGACTCGGTGGGCGTGCTGCAGAACCTGTTCCCGGCCTTCACCGCGTTGTACAGCCTGAAGCTGGATATCGCGCACCGTGGTTGGAAGCGGGACAAGGCGGCGCATTGAGGGCGTGCCCACCGACCAACGGTCGGTGGCTACCTCGCGCCTTCGGCGCTGGGGTCCCAGCCTGCGGCCGGTCCCCGGTCCTGCCCGCGGGGCGGGCAGGACCTTTGATCCATGCGCAGCCCCTTCGCCGGGTGCCATGATCGGGGTTTGCCGCCCCTCGGGAACCCTTGACCGTGAAATCACCGCTCGTTGCTGCGCTGCTGCTCGCCCTGGCCCTTCCCGCCGGCACTGCCCTGGCTGTGCCTCCGGCCGCCCCGGCTGCCGCCCCGGCCAGCCTGGCCACTGAAAGCCCTGCCGACGCGCAGTTCCGTGCCATCTACGAGAAGGAATGGGCCTGGCGCGAAGCCGGCGGCGGTGAGGCCAGCGAAGACGGCGACGGCCCGGCCAACGCCACCCGCATGCCCGATGTCGGCGCGGCCGCGCAGCAGGGCCGGTTGAAGGTCTGGGACGACGTCCTGGCCCAGCTGGACAAGGTCGACACCCAGGCCCTCTCGGCCGAGAACCGCATCAACTACGCGATCTACCGCGACCAGGTGTTCAACCTGGCTGCCGATGTCCGCCTGCGCGCCTACGAAATGCCGTTCAACGCGGACTCCTCGTTCTGGTCCAACCTGTCCTTCATGGCCCGGCGCGAGATGAAGACCGTGCAGGACTATCGCAACTACATCGCGCGCCTGAACGATGTGCCGCGCTACTTCGAGCAGCAGACCGAGAACATGCGTGCCGGCCTCAAGCGCGGCTTCAGCGTGCCGCGTGCAGTGCTCGATGGCCGCGAGGTCTCGATCGCCACCGTGTCCGAACTGAAGGACCCGACCCAGTCGCCGCTGTACGCGCCATTCAAGAAGCTGCCGGCCAGCATCCCGGCCGCCGAGCAGGCGCAGCTGCAGGAACAGGCGCGCCAGGCCATCGGCGGCAGCGTGGTGCCGGCGTTCGGCACGTTGCGCACCTTCTTCGTCAGCGAGTACGTCCCGCAGGCGCGCACCACCCTGGCCGCCGAGGCGATGCCGGGCGGCAAGGCGTACTACAAGCAGCAGATCCACGAATACACCACGCTGGACCTGACCCCGCAGCAGATCCACGAGATCGGCCTGAAGGAAGTCGCACGTATCCAGGCCGAGATGAACGGCATCATCCAGCAGGTCGAGTTCAAGGGCAGCTTCGCCGAGTTCTTGACCTTCCTGCGTACCGATCCGCAGTTCTACGCCAAGACCCCGGATGAGCTGCTGCATCGTGCGGCGTGGATCTCCAAGCGCGTGGATGGCGTGATCGGCAAGTACATGACGCTGCCGCGTGCGCGCTTCACCATCGTGCCGGTGCCGCCGGACATCGCCCCGTTCTGGACCGCCGGCCGCGGTGGCATGGGCACCTACTGGCTCAACACCTACAACCTGCCGGCGCGGCCGCTGTACAACCTTCCCGCGCTGACCCTGCACGAGTCCGATCCGGGCCATGCCCTGCAGGGCGCGCTGGCGGCAGAGCAGGGCGAGCAGCCCGCGTTCCGCCGCAACAACTACATCTCCGCCTACGGCGAAGGCTGGGGCCTGTACTGCGAGAAGCTCGGCGTGGAGATGGGCATCTACGAAACCCCGTACGAGGATTTCGGCCGCCTGACCTACGAGATGTGGCGTGCCGCGCGCCTGGTGATCGATACCGGCGTGCACCACAAGGGCTGGACCCGCGAGCAGGCGCTGTCCTACCTGCGCGACCACACCGCGCTGAGCGAGCACGAAGTGACCACCGAAGTGGATCGCTACATTTCCTGGCCGGGCCAGGCGCTGAGCTACAAGCTCGGAGAGATCGCGATCGTGCGCCTGCGCGCGCAGGCCGAGCAGGAGCTGGGCGACCGCTTCGACGTCAAGGCCTTCCACGACGCGGTGCTCAGCCAGGGCTCGGTGCCGTTGCCGGTCCTGGAGGAACAGATCCAGGCCTTCATCGCCCAGCGCAAGGCTGCGGCCAGCTGAGGTGCGCGGGGCCGGCCATCGCGCCGGCCCCGGCCAACGTGAACCAAGCGGCCGGGCTGCGATTGTGTAACGGCTTCACGCCCGGCTACCCTGCGGGCCATGTTCCGTCGTGCCCGCCCGCGTCCGTCCCTGCTGCTCCGCCTGCTGATGCTGGTGGTGGTCGGTGTGGGCGTGTTCGGCAGCTCGCTGGCCTCGGCCCTGGCCGATATCCACCTGAGCGTGCATGCGGACAGCAGCGACGTGCATGGCAGCCTGGATGACGCCGCCGCCGATGTACCGGGCGATGACGACGGCAACGAAGACTGGCTGCATGCCCTGGTGCATTGCGGCCACTGCCATAGCCACGGCGGCGTGCTGCCGATGGCCGCGATGGCCTGGAGCCTGCCCGCCGCGCCCAGCCACGGCGTCCCTGCCGGGTTGATCGCGCAACTGCGCACCCAACCGCCCGAGAACCTGCTGCGTCCTCCGATAGCGATCTGATGCCCTGCGGCCGCGCGGCCGCCGTTTGCCCTCTGATCGCTTTCTGGAGACTCCCATGTGGATGCGTCTGGCAGCCTTGGCTGCCATTGCATTCGTGCCGTGCGTGTACGCACAGGGCACGACACCTGCTGCACCGTTGACCCTCGACGACGCCATCGCGCGCGTCGCCCAGTACCACCCCGACCTGCGCCTGGCGCAGGCGCAGCGCCCGGTGTGGGAAGCCCGCCGTGACGCGGCCGGCCTGTCGCCCCCGCTGACCCTTGGCGTGGAGCTGGAGAACGCACTCGGCAGCGGTGACACCCGTGGCTTCGATGCCGCCGAAGTCACCGTCACCCTGGCCGGCGTGCTGGAACGCGGCGGCAAGCTGGATGCCCGCCGCGCCGTGGCCCAGGCCAATCTGGACAGCCTGGCCCCGCAGCGCGAAACCGCGCGGCTGGATCTGATGGCCGAGGTCGCCCGCCGCTATCTGGCAGTGACCGACGCGCGCCAGCAGCTGCGCATCGCCGAGACCGATATCGAGCAGCGCCGGCGCGCCGTCGCCGCCGCGCGACTGCGCCTGCAGGCCGGTGCCTCGCCCGAGTCGGTGCTGCTGACCGCGCAGGCGATGCAGGCCCAGGCCGAGCTGGACCGCGATCGCGCCCGGCAGATGGATCAGTCCGCGCGTGCGGCGCTGTCCGCACTGTGGCGCCAGCGTGAGCCCGGTTTCGACGTGGTCACCGGCGACCCCCTGCAGCTGCCCGCGCTGCAGGACTTCGCCGTGCTCGCCGAGGAACTGCAGCGCACCCCGGAACTGGCGGTGCTGGCCGGTGAGCGTCG
The DNA here is from genome assembly GCF_039673205.1 of Stenotrophomonas sp. TWI809. NCBI lineage: Bacteria > Pseudomonadati > Pseudomonadota > Gammaproteobacteria > Lysobacterales > Lysobacteraceae > Stenotrophomonas > Stenotrophomonas sp. TWI809. Next base: position 45,868 of record NZ_JBDJLE010000004.1, read on the forward strand.
CATCCGCGAAGCGCAGGTGCAGCTGGCCCGCACCCAGGCACGGCCCGATGTCAGCTGGCAGGTGGGCGTGCGCAATTCGCGCGATACCCGCGACACCTCCCTGGTCGCCGGTTTCAGCCTGCCGCTGGGCAGCGTGCGCCGTGCCGACCCGGAGATCCGTGCGGCCGAGGCCGAACTGGCGCTCAACAGCGTGGAGCGCGACGCGCGCGCGCTGCAGCTGTACGCCACCCTCGCCGAAGCGCATGGCCGCTACCTGACCTCGCGGCTGGAAGTGACCCGCATGGCGCGCGACGTGCTGCCGCAGCTGCAGCGTGCCGAGAACGCTGCCGAGAAGGCCTGGCGTGCCGGCGCGATCAGTTACATGGAATGGGCCCAGCTGCAGGCGATGCGGATCGACGCACGCCAGCGCCAGCTCGACGCGGCCATCGCCGCACAGACCGCCCTGATCGAACTCCAGCGCCTGACCGGCCAGAGCATGGTCGCCGCCACCGACACCGTGTCCACGGAGGACCGCCGATGACCCTTTCCCAGACCCGTACCGCGCTGGCCGCCAGCCTGTTGATCGCGCTGATGGCGCTCACCGGCTGCGGCGGCGCTGAGCCCGCTGCGGCGCCGGCCAACGCCGCCGACGAGGACGCCGGCCATGGTGAGGCTGGGCACGACGATCACGACGCCCCGGAACGCACCACCATCGCCGCGGCCATGGCCGAGCAGGCGGGCATCCGCGTGGCACCTGTCGTCGCCGGCACCATCGCCGACGAACACGATGTGCAGGGGCTGCTGACCCCGGTCGATGGCCGCGTTGCCCAGGTGATGGCGCGCTTTCCCGGCCCGATCCGTTCGCTGCGCGCCAATGTGGGCGACCGCGTGCGCGCCGGCCAGGTAGTGGCCAGCATCGAGAGCAACCTCAGCCTCACCACCTACACCGTGACCGCACCGATCGGTGGCGTGGTGCTCGCGCGCCAGGCGCAGGTCGGTGGGGTGGCAGGCGAGGGCACGCCGTTGTTCGAGATCGGTGATCTGTCCACGTTGTGGGTGGACCTGCATATCTTCGGCAACGACACCCAGCACATCACCGCCGGCGTGCCGGTCACCGTGTCACGCATGACCGACGGCGTCAGCCAGGCCACCACGCTGGAACGCGTGCTGCCCGGCACCGCGACCGCCAGCCAGAGCACGGTCGCGCGCGCCACGCTGCGCAACGACGACGGCCAATGGCGGCCCGGTGCGGCCGTCAAGGCGCGCATCGTGGTGGCCACCACGCCGGCCGCGCAGGTGGTGCCGTTGAGCGCGCTGCAGACGATGGACGGCAAAGACGTGGTGTTCGTGCGCGAAGGGGACACCTACACCGCGCGTGCGGTGACCCTGGGGGCGCGCGATGCCGGCAAGGTCGAAGTGCTCAGTGGCCTGGCCGTCGGCGAAGACGTCGTGGTCGAGCAGAGCTACGTGGTCAAGGCCGACATCGGCAAGGCAGGGGCATCGCATGAACATTGATGCGTTGCCGCGCCCCGCACACGGAGGGCGCTCCCATGCTTGAGCGCATCCTCCGCGCCGCCATCGCCCATCGCTGGTTGATGATGGCCCTGACGTTGGTGCTGATCGTCATCGGCAGCTGGAGCTTCACCAAGCTGCCGATCGATGCCACCCCGGACATCACCAACGTCCAGGTGCAGATCAATACCGCGGCCCCCGGTTACTCGCCGCTGGAAACCGAACAGCGCATCACCTACCCGGTGGAGACGGTGATGGCCGGCCTGCCGGCGATGGAGCAGGCCCGCTCGCTGTCGCGCTACGGGCTCTCGCAGGTGACCGTGGTCTTCAAGGACGGCACCGACATCTACTTCGCCCGCCAGCAGGTCGCCGAACGCCTGCAGCAGGTCAAATCGCAGATTCCCGATGGCCTGGATCCGCAGCTGGGCCCGATCTCGACCGGCCTCGGCGAGATCTTCATGTACACCATCGACGCCGATCCCAAGGCGCGCAAGGCCGATGGCACGGCGTACACCGCCACCGACCTGCGCACCCTGCAGGACTGGGTGATCCGGCCGCAGCTGCGCAACGTGCCCGGCGTGACCGAGGTCAACACCATCGGTGGCTTCCAGCGTCAGGTGCACATCACCCCCGACCCGGCCCGCCTGCGCGCGCTGGGCTTCACGTTGGAGGACGTGGCACAGGCGGTGGAGACCAACAACCAGAACGTCGGCGCCGGCTACATCGAACGCAACGGCCAGCAGTTCCTGGTCCGCATTCCCGGCCAGGTCGCCAACCTGGAGGAGATCGGCAACATCGTGCTGGCCCGCCGTGAAGGCGTGCCGATCCACGTGCACGACGTCGCCCAGGTGCAGGACGGCCCGGAGCTGCGCAGTGGCGCGGCCACCCAGAACGGCCATGAAGTGGTGATGGGCACGGTGGTGATGCTGATCGGGGCCAACAGCCGCGATGTGGCCCAGGCCGCGGCGGCGCGTCTGCAGCAGGCGCAGGCCAGTCTGCCGGAGGGCGTCACCGTCACCGCCAGCTACGACCGCACCGCCCTGGTCGACCGCACCATCGCCACGGTCGCCAAGAACCTGATCGAAGGCGCCTTGCTGGTGATCGTGGTGCTGTTCCTGCTGCTCGGCAACTTCCGCGCGGCGTTGATCACCGCGGCGGTGATTCCACTGGCGATGCTGTTCACCCTGACCGGCATGGCCCGGGGCGGTGTGTCGGCCAACCTGATGAGCCTGGGCGCGCTGGACTTCGGCCTGATCGTCGATGGTGCGGTGATCATCATCGAGAACTGCCTGCGCCGCTTCGGCGAACGCCAGCACGCGCTCGGCCGCGACATGACCCGCGACGAACGCTTCGCCGAAACCGCCAGCGCCACCGCCGAGGTGATCCGCCCGAGCCTGTTCGGGCTGGGCATCATCACCGCGGTGTACCTGCCGATCTTCGCGCTCACCGGCGTGGAAGGAAAAATGTTCCACCCGATGGCGATCACCGTGGTGCTGGCCCTGACCGGTGCGATGGTGCTGGCACTGACCTTCGTGCCTGCCGCGATCGCGCTGTTCCTCGGTGGCCGTGTGCAGGAGAAGGAGAACCGCCTGATGGCCTGGGTGCGCCGGCGCTACGAGCCGATGCTGGCCTTTGCCCTGCGGCGCGGCCGCTGGATGGTCGCCGGTGCGCTGGTGCTGGTGATCGGTTGTGGTCTGCTGGCGACGCGGCTGGGCAGCGAGTTCGTACCAAACCTGGACGAAGGCGATGTCGCCATGCACGCCATGCGCATCCCCGGGACCAGCCTGACCCAGTCGATCGAGATGCAGAAGCAGATCGAGAACCGGCTGGTGCAGTTCGCCGAGGTGGACAAGGTGTTCTCCAAGATCGGCACGCCGGAAGTCGCCTCCGATCCGATGCCGCCCTCGGTCGCCGATACCTTCATCATGATGAAACCGCGCAAGGCCTGGCCGGATCCACGCAAATCGCGTGCCGCGCTGCTGGCCGAGCTGGAAGACGCGGTGGAGCAGCTGCCCGGCAACAACTACGAGTTCACCCAGCCGATCCAGATGCGTACCAACGAACTGATCTCCGGCGTGCGTGCCGACGTGGCGGTGATGCTGTTCGGCGATGACCTGGAGACGCTGCTGTCGGTCGGCAAGCGCATTGCCGCGGTAGCCGGCACGGTGCCGGGCGCGGCCGACGTGCGGGTGGAGGAAACCAGCGGCCTGCCGCTGCTGACTGTCACCCCCAACCGCACTGCGTTGGCCGGCTATGGCTTGAATCCCGGCCAGGTGCAATCGACCGTGGCCACCGCCGTGGGCGGGCAGGTGGCAGGGCAGTTGTTCGAGGGTGACCGCCGCTTCGACATCGTGGTGCGCCTGCCCGAAGCACTGCGCCAGGACCCGGCCGCACTGGCGGACCTGCCGGTGTCGCTGGAGACGGCGCTGGCCGACGACGCCGACGAGTCCAGCCGCACCGGCAGCTGGACCAGCGGCAGTGCACGCACCGTACCGCTGCGTGAGCTGGCGACGCTGAGCAACAGCGAAGGGCCGAACCAGATCAACCGCGAGAACGGCAAGCGCCGGATCGTGGTCACCGCCAACGTGCGCGACCGCGACCTGGGTGGATTTGTCGGCGATCTGCAGCAGGCGATCGGGCGCGATGTGCAGGTGCCCAACGGCTACTGGATCGAATACGGCGGCAGCTTCGAGCAGCTGATCTCGGCCAGCCAGCGCCTGTCGATCGTGGTGCCGGTGACGCTGGCGATCATCTTCGCCCTGCTGTTCTGGGCGTTCGGCTCGGTCAAGGATGCGGCCATCGTGTTCAGTGGCGTGCCGCTGGCGCTCACCGGCGGCGTGCTCGCGCTGGCCCTGCGGGGCATTCCGCTGTCGATCTCGGCCGGCGTGGGCTTCATCGCGCTGTCCGGTGTGGCGGTGCTCAACGGCCTGGTGATGATCAGCTTCGTGCGCAGCCTGCGCGAGCAGGGGATGCCGTTGCCGCAGGCGGTGCGCGAGGGCGCGCTGGGCCGTCTGCGCCCGGTCCTGATGACCGCGCTGGTGGCCTCGCTCGGCTTCGTGCCGATGGCCTTCAATGTCGGCGCCGGCTCGGAGGTGCAGCGCCCGCTGGCCACCGTGGTGATCGGCGGTATCGTCTCGTCCACGCTGCTGACGTTGCTGGTGCTGCCGGTGCTGTATCGGTGGTTGCACCGGAAGGGGCCTGACGCGGTTTGAAGGGTGGGTCCGCACGTGATGCCACGTGCGGACCTGGCTGCCTCACCAATGCGCTGGCTTGTCGATGGGCTTCTTCCCGGTCTGGATCCAGTGAGGCAACTGACATGAAAAAACCGCCGTTCGGCGGTTTTTTCGTCCCAAGCCGTTTAGCCAACTGAATGACGACGGCGAGGGCGGGGTCGTGTGGCCACTACAGCAGTCCGTTGCCATGGCGGTCAAATGACGGGGTCACACCTTGAGGTCGCCTCATCCACTTGGCGTTTATCGATTTCCTGCCAGCCATTGCTGGATCAGATCGGCTGCTTTGGCCACGCCAGTTTCCATGCCCATCGCCCTTCCCAGAGCAGCAGCCCGTTCACGCGTTCCGGCGTGTTCGACGAAGCCAATGGCCCGCGCCAGCGTGTTGGCATCCAACCGCTTCGGCGACAACGCCGCCGGCGCCACGCCCAACGCCTGCAACCGCGCCGCCCAGAAAAACTGGTCGGCCGCGAACGGCATCACCAGCGATGGCACCCCGGCCCGGCAGGCCGAATGCGTGGTGCCGCTGCCGCCGTGGTGGATCACCAGCGCGCAGCGCGGGAACAGCGCCTCGTGTGGGGTTGGCCCGACCACGAACACGCGGGCGGGCAGGGGGGTGCTGGGCAGCCCCGCCCAACCGGGGAACAGCAGCACCCGGCGGGGTGCCAGGGCGTCCAGCAGCGCTGGCAGCACGCGGTCGCGATCAAAGCCGGTCATGCTGCCAAAGCCCAGGTACACCGGGGCGGGCCCGGCATCGAGGAAGGCCTGCAGGTCCGGCGGTGGTTGCCAGGGGCTGTCCGGCAGGCGCCATTGGCCGCAGATGCGATGGTTGGCGGGCCAGTCCGCCGGTTGCGGCAGCAGGCTGGGCGAGATGCCGTAGAGCATCGGCAGGTCGCGCCAGAGGCTGCGTCGCGGCGACATGCCCAGCGCGTGCCGGGCCTGGTTGATCGGCTGCCGGAAGGTGCGCCAGACCGCCTGGTTGACCAGCCCGTAGCTGAGCCGGTTAAGCACACCCGGCAGGGGCAGCCGGGGCAGGAACGGGGACGGGAAGGCGGCCGTGGGCGTCAGCGGGATCATGCCCAGCCCGATCGCGGGCAGGCCATGCCGCTCGGCCACGGTCATACCCACGAAGGCGGCCAGCCCACCGGTCAGCACCGCATCGCACCCGGCGGCAGCCGCATCGGCCTGCCGGGTCCACGCCGGCACGTGCCGGCGCGCCATCCGGGCCAGTCCGCGCGAGGCGGCCAGCGTGTTGTTGCCACGCGACACCAGCGCCACCACCTCGTCGTGGATGTCGCCTTCCAGCGCGGCGTGCGGCACGCCCAGGGCGCGCGCGCTGCCCAGGGTGCCGCCCTCGGCCAGCAGCATGACCTCGTGTCCGGCGGCCATCAGGCCGTGGCAGAGCATGACCAGCGGGCGGGTGTCGCCTTCGGTGCCGTAGGTAAGTGCCAGCAGCCGCATCGAGGGGTCCAGGGGAAAAGGGGCGGCCAGTATCGCCATCGCCCGTGGGTGGCGATGCGAACACGGGAGGCCGTCCCGGCACTGACAGACCACCATGGCCCTGTGGACAACTTGCGCCAGCCACCGGCCTGCGGCATAATGCGCGGCTCGCTGTGTCCAGAAATCTCTGGATCGGCGGCCGGGAACACGTCATCCGGTCCGCCCTCGACAGCGTAACCCTTTGATTCTCATGACGTGTGGCGGGAAACCGTCGAGGCCGCCGTCGCCCGGGCTATGGGCTGACAACTACTTTTATCGAGGTGCGCAATGTCCCGCGTATGCCAAGTTTCCGGCAAGCGAGTGCAGACGGGTAACAACGTCTCGCACGCCAACAACAAGACCCGCCGTCGTTTCCTGCCCAACCTGCACGAGCGCCGCTTCTGGGTTGCCAGCGAAAACCGCTGGGTCAAGCTTCGTGTTTCCGCGCATGCCCTGCGCACCATCGACAAGAACGGTATCGACTCCGTTCTGGCTGAGCTGCGTTCGCGCGGCGAAAAGGTCTGAGGAGTAAACGATCATGGCAGGCAAGCGCGATAAGATCCGTCTGATTTCGACGGCCAACACTGGCCACTTCTACACGACGGACAAGAACAAGAAGAACACCCCCGGGAAGATGGAATTCCTGAAGTACGATCCGGTCGTGCGCAAGCACGTCCTGTACAAGGAAGGCAAGATCAAGTAATCCGCAAGGGTTCTTGAGCTTCCCGACGAAAAACCCGCCCTCGTGGCGGGTTTTTTTGTTGGGCCGGCGATACGTGGCGCCGGCCAGCGGCCGGCACGACCGGTTGCATGCAGCGGCCCATGGCAGAATGCGTTTCCCTCCCGACGGGCGACGCGATGCTGTTCGAGTGGCTGCTGGGTTCGTGGTTGTTGATGCTGGATTGGCTGATCCGGCTGGCCGCGCTGTTGTGGATTCCCAGCCGCACCACGCCCGGTGCCGCGCGCAGCTGGCTGCTGCTGGTCGGCTTCGTGCCGCTGCTCGGGCTGCCGCTGTATCTGCTGTTCGGCCACCCGTGGCTGTCGCGCCAGCGCGTGCAGCGCCAGGCCGAGGCCTCCCAGGTGATCCGCGAGGAGCAGGCGCTGCAGCCGCCGCTGCGCTGGACGCCGCCGCCGGAGACGGCCACCGCCGAGATCGTGCCGCTGATCGAGCGCCAGGGCGATTTCATGCCCATCCACGGCAACGCGGTGGATCTGCTCAATGACTACGACGCCTCGCTGCAGGCCCTGATCGAAGACATCGACCAGGCCCGTGAGCGCGTGCACCTGCTGTACTACCTGATGTTCGACGATGCCGTCGGCGAGGCCATCGTGGAGGCGCTGCAGCGGGCGGCCGCGCGCGGTGTGCATTGCCGCGTGCTGCTCGATGCAGTGGGGGCCAAGCGTGGGCTGCGCCACTATCGCCATCGCCTGCAGGCGATAGGTGTCGACGTGCGCGCGATGCTGCCCGGTGGTCTGCGCTGGCGGCGCAGTGGCCGCATGGACCTGCGCAACCACCGCAAGATCGCGGTGATCGACAACCGCGTCGGCTATATCGGCTCACAGAACCTGGCACGCGCGCAGTTCGTCGCCGGGTTCCCGAACAAGGAGCTGGTCGCGCGCGTGCGCGGGCCGGTGGTGGCGCACCTGGAAGCGGTGTTCGCCAGCGACTGGTACATGGAAACCGGGCAACGCCTGGATGTGCTCACCGCCGTGCCGGTGTGCTCGGCCGATGTGCCGACCCAGCTGCTGCCCAGTGGCCCGGCATACCCCTTCAGCAATGCGCGCGATGCGGTGAACGCGCTGATCCATCTGGCGCGCCGGCGCATCGTGCTGGTCACGCCGTACTTCGTTCCCGATGAAGCGACCTTGAGTGCGCTGCGCATCGCAGCGCTGTCCGGCGTGCAGGTGCAGCTGATCCTGTCGGCAAGCACCAACCAGCGGCTGACCTCCTGGGCGCAGGAGGCCTACTACGATGAGCTGCTGCGCAGCGGGGTGCGCATCGCGCTGTACGAACCGCATTTCCTGCATGCCAAGCACCTGACCGTCGATGAAGACATCGCCCTGGTCGGCTCGATCAACCTGGATATCCGCTCGTTCGCGCTCAATGCCGAGATCGGCATGCTCTGTTATGACCCCGGCATGGTGCGGCAGCTGGCGCAGATCGAAGCCGACTATCTCGAGCAGTCCCGTCAGCTCGATCTGGCGACGTGGCGCCAACGGCCGGCGTGGAAGCGCAGCCGCGAAGGCATCGCACGGCTGGCCGATGCCTTGATGTAGCCCGCTGTGACGCACGTGGACGGGCGGTCCACGCGCATCGCCTACAATCGAGGCATGACTGCGTCCGATACCCACCGCCAGTGTGATCTGGCCATCGTCGGCGGCGGCGCTGCCGGCGTCCTCGTTGCCCTGCAGGCCCTGCGCCATGCTGCGCGACCGTCACGCATCGTGCTGTTCGAGCCGGCTTCGGCGCTGGCCGAAGGCATCGCCTACGCCACGCCTTGGCCCGAGCACCTGCTCAACGTGCCGGCCGGCAAGATGAGCGCGCTGCCCGATCAGCCTGCGGATTTCCTCGACTACCTGATCGACAGCCAGGCGATTGCCGATGTGGCGCGCGAGGTGCTGGCGGACCAGTTCGTGCCGCGCCGCCATTACGCCGCCTACCTGCGTGAGCGCCTGGAACAGGCGTGCGAGCGCAGCGTGGCAGTGCTGGAGGTGGTCGAGCAGCCAGTGTTCGCGCTGGAGCCGACCGAACACGGTGTGCAGTTGCGGCTCGACGACGACGTGGTGTGGCGCGCGCAGCGCGTGGTGCTGGCCTGTGGCAACAGCATGCGACCACTGCCGGTGCCCGGTGCCGATGCCCTGCCGCCGGCGCAGGCGGTGGAGGCCTGGGATTACGACGGCGTGCGCGTGCTGGCCGGCGATGACGATCTGGCCATCATCGGCTCGGGCCTGAGCATGGCCGACAGCGTGGTGGCCCTGGCGGCCGCCGGACACCGCGGGCGCATCTTCGTGCTGTCGCGACATGCGCTGCTGCCATTGCCACAGGCGCACGGCGCAGCGGTCACCTTCGATCCGCAGCCCTTGTTGACGATGTCGCTGCGTCAGCGCGTGCGTGAACTGCGTGGGCAGGCCCGTGCCGCCGTGGCGCAGGGCATCCCTTGGCAAAGCGTCATGGACCGCATCCGGCCGATGGGCCAGGCATTGTGGTTGAGCCTGGGCGAGGCCGACCAGCGTCGTTTCCTGCGCCACGTGGTGCGCCATTGGGACGTGCACCGCCACCGCATCGCCGAATCGGTGCATGCCCAGGTCAGCGAGCTGGAGCGCAGCGGCCAGCTGCAGCGCCACCGCGCCCGGCTGGACACGCTGCTGGTGCAGGAAGGCGGGCTGCAGCTGCACGGGCACGGCCCGGCCGGCGGCCTGCCGCCACTGACGGTCAGCGCGGTGATCAATGCCACCGGCGTGGAAACCCGCGCGCTGTGCATGCGCAATCCACTGATCCAGCAGCTGCTGGCCGATGGGCATGCGCGGCCTGGTCCGCACGGGCTGGGGCTGGATACCTCGGTGGAGAACGGCGAACTGCTCGGTGCCGACGGCCAGTGTCAGACCCGCGTGCTGGTGGTGGGCAGCCTGCGCATCGGCACGCTCTGGGAAAGCCTGGCCATTCCCGAGTTGCGGATGCAGGCCCAGCAGGCCGCGCTGCGCGCGGTGGGCTGACTGCGACACCGTGCCTCGCGGCCGTGCGCGAGGCACACAAACACCTCATGCCTTCCCCTCGAACGGCTCGGTGGTGGCGGCATGACGACGGCACTAGGCTCGTGTCTTTCTCACAGGAAATGACCATGACGCTACGTCCCGACAGGACCGCCCCCCGTGTCACGGCGACGACCCCATGGCGCCCGCTCGTCGTGCTGGGCGCAACACTGGTTCTGGCCGCCTGCCAGCGCCACGCCCCGGTCGATCCCGCTGCCTCGACCGATGCGACGGTCGCGGCGCCCGTCGCCGTCACCGCACTGCGCGACATTCCCGCCTGCCCGGCGGGCGCCAGCGTGATGGAGGGATGGAACGACCGCGCCCCGCCGCGGCGCATTTTCGGCAACACATGGTATGTCGGCACCTGTGGGCTGGCTGCGGTGCTGGTGACCTCCGATCAGGGCCATGTGCTGATCGATGGCGGCACGACGCCTGCCGGCCCCCTGATCGAGGCCAATATCCGCACGCTTGGCTTCGATCCGCAGGACGTGAAGTATCTGCTGAACTCGCACGAGCATTACGATCACGCCGCCGGCCTGGCGCACCTGCAGGCGGCCACCGGCGCACCGCTGCTGGCACGCTCGCCCGCTGTGGCCACCCTGCGTAACGGCCGGAGCGATCGCAGCGATCCGCAGTTCCTTGAGGAAGGCTCGGCATTTCCAGCGGTGGCCGAGGTCATGGCCATCGGCGACGACGAGGTCGTCCGCGTCGGTCCGCTGGCGCTGACCGCCCATGCCACCCCGGGCCACGCGCCGGGCGGCACCAGTTGGACCTGGCGGTCCTGCGAGGCAGGGCGCTGCCTGGACATCGCCTACACCGACAGCGTGAGTGCGATCTCCGATGCCCAGTACCGCTATCTCGATCACCCGCAGATGGTGGAGGCCTTCCGGCGCGGTCTGGATACGCTGGCGGCGCTACCCTGCGACGTGCATGTGACGCCGCATCCCCTGGGCAGCAACCTGTTCATCCGTCTGCAGGGCGACGCAGCCACCCCGCTGGTCCAGCCAGGCGCCTGCCGTCGCTACGCGCAGATGGGGCACACCCAGCTGGACACACGGCTTGCCGAGGAAGCCGCCGGACGCGCGCCCTGACGCAGGGAGGGTGCAGAGGGCGTAAAATGGGGACATGGATGTTTCCCACTTGCTCGACGGGTTGAACCCCGCCCAGCGCGAAGCTGTGTCCGCCCCGCCCGGCCACCATCTGGTGCTTGCCGGTGCCGGTTCCGGCAAGACCCGCGTGCTTATCCACCGCATCGCCTGGCTCAATGAAGTCTGCGGCGTGCCGACCCATGGCATTTTTGCGGTGACCTTCACCAACAAGGCCGCCGGGGAGATGCGTCACCGCATCGACCTGCAGCTGTCGCAGGGCAGCCGTGGCGCCTGGATCGGCACCTTCCACGGCCTGGCCCATCGCCTGCTGCGCCTGCATTTCCAGGACGCCAAGCTGCCCGACAGCTTCCAGGTGATGGATTCGGACGACCAGCTGCGGCTGGTCAAGCGCGTGGTCCAGCAGCTGGAGATCGACGACGGCAAGTTCCCGCCGAAGCAGATCGCCTGGTGGATCAACGAGCAGAAGGACGAGGGCCGTCGCCCGCAGCATATCCAGCCCGAGCCGCATGACGCGTGGCTGGAAACCATGCGCCAGGCGTATATCGCCTACCAGGAGCGCTGCGATCGCGCCGGTCTGGTCGATTTCGCCGAACTGTTGCTGCGCGCGCATGAACTGCTGCGCGACAACCCGGCCTTGCTGGCTCACTACCGTTCGCGCTTCCGCGAAATCCTGGTGGACGAGTTCCAGGACACCAACGCCATCCAGTACGCCTTCGTGCGCGTACTCGCCGGCGATACCGGCCACGTGTTCGTGGTCGGCGACGACGACCAGGCCATCTATGGCTGGCGCGGCGCCAAGGTCGAGAACGTGCAGCGCTTCCTGAAGGATTTCCCGGGTGCGCAGACCGTCCGCCTGGAGCAGAACTACCGCTCCACCGCCAATATCCTCGGCGCGGCCAATGCAGTGATCGCGCACAACCCGGACCGTATCGGCAAAGAGTTGTGGACCGACAGCGGCGACGGCGATCCGATCGATCTGTATGCGGCCTACAACGAGATGGACGAGGCGCGTTACGTGGTCGAGCGCGCGCGCCAGTGGGTGCGTGATGGCGGCAGCTACGGCGATGTCGCCGTGCTCTACCGCAGCAATGCGCAGTCGCGTGCCTTCGAAGAATCCCTGCTCTCCGAGCAGGTGCCGTACCGCGTGTACGGCGGCATGCGCTTCTTCGAGCGTGCCGAAATCAAGGACGCGCTGGCGTACCTGCGGTTGATGACCAACCGCAACGATGACGCGGCCTTCGAGCGCGCGGTCAACACGCCGACGCGTGGCATCGGCGACCGCACCCTGGATGAAGTGCGCCGCTTGGCCCGTTCCCACGCGATTTCGCTGTGGGAGGCCACCATGCTGACCACCCAGGGCAATGAGCTCGCTGCACGTGCGCGCAACGCGCTGGCCGGCTTCCTGGTGCTGGTCAATCAGCTCCAGGCTGAAGCCGACACGATGACCCTCGCCGAACGCATCGACCATGTGCTGATGCGCTCGGGCCTGCGCGAGCACTGGTCCAAGGAAAGTCGCAACGCGCTGGATTCGGAATCGCGCGCGGACAACCTGGACGAACTGGTCTCGGTGGCCTCGCGCTTCGTGCGTCGCGAAGACGATGTCGAAGAAACCCAGGACATGAGCGAGCTGGTCGCCTTCCTCGCCTATGCCTCGCTGGAGGCCGGCGAAGGCCAGGCCCAGGCCGGCGAAGAGGGCGTGCAGTTGATGACGCTGCACGCCGCCAAGGGCCTGGAGTTCCCGCTGGTGTTCCTGGCCGGCATGGAAGACGGCCTGTTCCCGAGCGCGCGCTCGCTGGAAGAAAGCGGCCGGCTGGAAGAAGAACGGCGCCTGGCGTACGTGGGCATCACCCGCGCGCGCCAGAAGCTGGTGCTCTGCTACGCCGAATCACGTCGCATCCATGGCCAAGACAACTACAACGTGCCCTCGCGCTTCCTGCGCGAGATCCCGCGTGAGCTGGTCAATGAAGTGCGCCCGAAGGTGCAGGTCTCGCGTGGCACCTCGCTCGGTGCCAACCGGGTGATGGGCCACGCGGCGCTGGAAGCACCGCCACTCAAGCTGGGCGCGATGGTCAACCATCCCAAGTTCGGCGAAGGCATGGTCACCGACTACGAAGGCAGCGGCCAGCACGCCCGCGTGCAGGTCGAATTCATCGAGGCCGGCAGCAAGTGGCTGGTGATGGCGTATGCCAATTTGACGGTGCTCTGAGCAGCGCTCGTGATCCGGTAGTGCCGGCCGCTGGCCGGCTGCTCCTTGCCGCGGCGTTGTCGCGAGCCGGCCAGCGGCCGGCACTGCAACGGGCGGCATCCTTTGTCGGGAGCCGGCCAGCGGCCGGCACTACAATGGGCGGCATACCTTGTCGGGAGCCGGCCAGCGGCCGGCACTGCAATGGGCGGCATACCTTGTCGGGAGCCGGCCAGCGGCCGGCACTACAATGGCGGCATTCCTTTCGCGCAGGCCCCCGCCATGACCGATTCGCCGCTGCACCTCACCGTCAAATTGAACGCCAGGCTCCAGCCCGAGCATCGCCATGAGCTGTTCGAAGATCCGCTGGATGCGCTGCTGGGCAGTGCCGAGCTGGGCGAGATCACCGGCGGTGGCACCGCGCTGAGCGAAGAAGGCGAAGTGGATTACGGCGATATCGAGATCGCGTTGAACGATCCGGCCGCGCTACCTGGCGTGATCGAGCTGCTGGAGCAGCTGGGTGCGCCGAAGGGCTCGCTGATCCAGCGCGAAGGCGCCCCCGATCAACCGTTCGGCGTCACCGAAGGCCTGGCCTTGTATCTCAACGGCACCGACCTGCCCGATGAGGTCTATGAGCAGTGCGACTCGAACTATGTGTTCGAACAGATCGTCGAGCGCATCGAAGGCCACGGCGAGATCTGCAGCTGGTGGCAGGGCCCGACCGAGACGGCGCTGTATCTGTATGGCGCCTCGTTCGACACCCTGCACGCGCGCATCGCCGATCTGCTGGCGAGCTACCCGCTGTGCCAAGGCGCGCGCGTGGTGCGTACCGCCTGATCAGCAGTCCGGCGCGTGGCCTGCTGCATAGCGCAGGCCACGGCGCAGCTGCGCCCGCACATTCGGGTCGGCATACACCGCCGCGTCGTGGCCCAGCCCGGTGTACCAGCTGCGGCCGCCATCGAAGGGCCGGCACCAGGCGATGGGATGATCGGCGCCCATGGTGCCGCCGTCGTAACGCGATTCGTCCACTGTCGCGATGACCTTCACCATTCCACGCGGATTGCGCCGGTAGTTGTAAAGCTCATCGCGGATCGGCCACGCCGGGCCTGACGGCCTGCCGTCACGTTCGGGCTGCACAAGCGTCTCCTGCAGACCCTTGGGATGCTTGTGGAACCACGCGCCGACCAGTTCGCCGTACCACGGCCAGTCGTACTCGGTGTCGGCCGCGGCGTGCACGCCCATGAAGCCGCCGCCGTTGCGGATGAACTGTTCCATCGCCGCCTGCTGCGCGGCGTCGAGTACGTCGCCGGTGGTATTGGCGAAGACCACGGCGCGGTAGCGGGCGAGGTTGTCGGGGCGGAAATCGCGGGGATCGTCGCTCGGGTCCGCCGTCATGCCGGCCTCGGCACTCAGCTCGCGCAGCGTTGCCACGGCCACAGGAATCGAGTCGTGGTGGAACGTGGCGGTGCGGCTGAAGATCAGCACGCGGTCCGGACCCGGCGCGGCGGCAAGGCCGGGTAGCGGCAGCAGGGCCAGCGAGCACAGCAGGGCGATGAGCAGAGGGCGCATGCGCGAAGTCTGTCATGGGCGCTGCCCGTCTCCGTCCTGCGCTGCAGCACAGGCATCCCAGGCAGCGCATGCCTGCGCTATCCGTGTTGTGGTGGGCCAGGGCGCCTCGCTTCATCCCCGATCGCCCCCGGCTCATCCCGGATTTCACACAGTTCGTCGCGTGCCGCTTGTCGCTCCCCCGGCCGGCGCCCAGAGTCTGCCCCTGTCCGCTGGGAGCGCACTCGTGAACAAGGGAATTCCGTATCTGCTTGCTGCACTGGTTCTGCTGACATGGTCGGCAGGCTGGGCCGAGCCGGTGCTGGCCCTGTTCCAGCACGCGCAGACCTGCCTGGCCGACGGCGGCGACTTCGATCTGCTGCGCCTGCGCTGCCAGCCGCAGCCCAGTGGGTTGTGCATCGGCCAGGCAACGCTGTGGTTCTGGCTGAGCGGCATCGTCTTCGCACTGGTGGCGCTGCTGGGCACGCGACGCGGCACGCGCTGACACGCGAGCGGCCAACCGGCATCATCACCCTCTGTCTGAGGGAGGCCACATGGGTCCGAGCGAAAAAGAAAAGATGCTGTCCGGGCTGCCCTACCGCCCCGGTGATCCGGCGCTGCAGGCCGACATGGCCGCCGCCAAGGTCTGGATGGTCCGCT
This sequence comes from Stenotrophomonas sp. TWI809, assembly GCF_039673205.1. Classification (NCBI taxonomy): domain Bacteria; kingdom Pseudomonadati; phylum Pseudomonadota; class Gammaproteobacteria; order Lysobacterales; family Lysobacteraceae; genus Stenotrophomonas; species Stenotrophomonas sp. TWI809. The sequence goes on from NZ_JBDJLE010000004.1 coordinate 61,314, forward strand.
ACAACGCCGCCCTGGCCGAAAGCCCGGCCGTGCGCCGCGCGCTGTTGCGCGAGCAGCTCGGCGCGGTCGGCGAAGGCGCGGTGATCCGGCCGCCATTCCATTGCGACTACGGCTACAACATCCGCCTGGGGCAGGGCGTGTTCCTCAACTACAACTGCGTGATCCTGGACGTGGCCGAGGTCAGCATCGGCGATGGCACCCAGATCGGTCCGTCAGTGCAGCTCTACGCCGCCGACCATCCGCGTGATCCCCAGGCGCGGGCGGAAGGCCTGGAGTCGGCCAGGCCGATCCGGATCGGGCGCAATGTCTGGATCGGGGGCGGCGCGATCGTGCTGCCCGGCGTCACCATCGGCGATGACGCGGTGGTGGGCGCGGGCAGTGTGGTCACCCGCGACGTGCCTGCGGGCGCGACCGTGGTGGGCAATCCGGCGCGGGCGGTGCCTGCCCGCGGCCACGGCGATTGATCCAGCTCAAGGCACTGCGTCCACACCGGGTGTGCAATGGTGATGTTCCCATTGCCCACCCCAAGGAGCTCTGCCATGTACAAGCGCATCCTGATTGCCACCGATGGTTCGGAGCTGGCCGAGAAAGGCCTGGCCAAGGGCCTGGAGCTGGCCAAGGACCTCGATGCCGAGGTCGATATCGTGACCGTCTCCGAGCCATGGGCCGTCGGTATGTACGACGCGATGGGCTGGAGCGTGGGCTACATGAACACGCCCGAATACAAAGCCGATCGCGAAGAGACCGCGCAGAAGGTGCTGCAGCCGGCCAAGGCCGCCGCAGAGGCGCAGGGCCTGCGCACTGAAACCGTGCATGTGCTGGACCGCTATGCCGCCGACGGCATCATCGATACCGCCACCGAGCGCGGCAGCGACCTGATCGTGATGACCTCGCATGGCCGCCGTGGTGTGACCCGCGTGCTGCTCGGCAGCCAGACCGCCGAAGTGCTGGCACGCAGCACGGTACCGGTGCTGGTCATCCGATAACGGAGAAGCGGTAGTGCCGGCCGCTGGCCGGCAGTGCCCCTCAGTGCCCGTCAATCGCGCAGTTTCAACGTCTGCGATTCATCCAGCGTGCCATCCGGCTGCAGCACCACATAACGCTCGCCGCTGCGGTCGAACAGCACCGGGATCGGGTCGCGGAACAGCGGGCGGCGCACGAAGCGCAGCTGCCAGCCGAAATGCTCCAGCGTCTCCACCGCCTGGCGTTGCTCTGCAGTAAGGCCGGCGCGCAGTTCAGCCGGATTTGGATCGTGGCGGCGTTCGGGTGTAGTCATCGAGCGTGGGCAAGCGGGGACGGGGGTCAGTGCCTTGCCGGCCCCGTGCGGTCACGGGGCGGCAGTGCGGTCGACGCCCGGAATCACCAGCTGTAGAGCTTCCAATACACCGGCGAGACGCCGTCCTTGTCGCTATCCATGCGGCCATCGCCGTTCTGGTCGTACATGTAGAACGGGGCACCGCGCGACGGGGTCACCTTGACCATCCGCAGCTGGCCGCCCACCCGGTATTCCTCGATGGTGTCGCCGTTGTCCTGCACCGTCTTGACCACATCGGCACCAGTGACATCAACCGGGGGCCTGCCGCCGCCACCGGTGGCACAGCCGGCCAGCGCGAGCACGCCTGCGAGCAACAGAATCTTCATGGGCCGGGAGTCCTTGGGCGAAGAGGGCCTGATTATGCCCGATGGATCGTGAGGCCGGTGCCGACGACGGTCAGGGCCGGGCGCGTAGAATCGCCCCATGAGCCGATTAGTCCTGATTGACGGGTCCAGTTACCTGTATCGCGCGTTCCACGCGCTTCCGCCGCTGACCAACGCACACGGTGAACCCACCGGCGCACTGTTCGGCGTGGTCAACATGCTGCGCGCCACCTTGAAGGAGCGCCCCGAGTACGTCGCCTTCGTGGTCGATGCGCCCGGCAAGACCTTCCGTGACGACCTGTATGCCGACTACAAGGCCAACCGCCCGCCGATGCCCGACGACCTGCGCCCGCAGATCGAGCCGATGTGCCGCATCGTCGAGGCGCTGGGCCTGAGCATCCTGCGCATCCCCGGCGTGGAAGCCGATGATGTGATCGGCACGCTGGCCCTGCAGGGCCACCGCGATGGCCTGCAGGTGACCATTTCCACCGGCGACAAGGACTTCGCCCAGCTGGTCCGCCCGGGTATCGAGCTGGTCAACACCATGACCGGCAGCCGCATGGATTCGGACGCGGCGGTCATGGAGAAGTTCGGCGTGCGCGCCGACCAGATCGTCGACCTGCTGGCACTGATGGGCGACGCCGTGGACAACGTGCCCGGCGTGGAAAAGTGCGGTCCCAAGACCGCCGCCAAGTGGCTGGCCGAGTACCAGCACCTGGATGGGGTGATGGCGGCGGCCCCGACCATGAAGGGCAAGATCGGCGAGAACCTGCGCGCGGCGCTGGGGCGCCTGCCGCTCAACCGCGAGCTGGTCACGATCCGCACCGATGTGCCGCTGGAGGTAACGGCGCAGACCCTGCCACTGCGCGAGCCGGACGTGCCGTCGCTGAGCGAGCTGTACCTGCGTTACGGCTTCACCCAGGCGCTCAAGGAGCTGGGCGGTCCCGTGCCGGCCCCGGCCGCTGCCAGCGAGGCCCCGGTCAGCCTGCGTGGCACCGCGGCCGGCTACGCCCGTGCCACGCCGGAGGCGGCGGTGGTGCCGGTCGACCCGGCGCTCTCCGCCCCCGGCGAGTACGAGATGGTGCTGACCACCGAGCAGCTCGACGCCTGGGTGCAGCGCCTGGCCGATGCCGAGCTGATCTCGTTCGATACCGAGACCGACGCGCTGGACGCCATGCGCGCCAATCTGGTCGGCATCAGCCTGGCGGTCGAGCCGGGCCGGGCCGCCTATATCCCGGTCGGCCATGATTACCCCGGCGCGCCGGCCCAGCTGCCACGCGAGCAGGTGCTGGCCGCGCTGCGTCCTGCCCTGGAAGACCCCTCCAAGAAGAAGCTTGGCCAGCACGGCAAGTACGACCTGCACGTGCTGCGCCGCCACGGCGTGAACCTGCAGGGGTACCACGACGACACCATGCTGGAGAGCTTCGTGCTCAATTCCACCGCCACGCGCCATGACATGGACTCGCTGGCGATGCGCTACCTGGGCTACACCACGATCAAGTTCGAGGAGGTGGCCGGCAAGGGTGCCAAGCAGATCTCGTTCTCGCAGGTGGGCCTGGACGAAGCCTGCCGCTACGCCGCCGAAGATGCCGACGTGACCCTGCGCCTGCACCACGCCCTGCAGCCACAACTACAGGCCACGCCCTCGCTGGACAGCGTCTACCGCGACATCGAGATGCCGCTGGTGCCGGTGCTGACGCGCATCGAAGCCAATGGCGTGCACATCGACATGGCCGAACTGCGCCGGCAGAGCCAGGACCTGGGCTCGCGCATGCTGGCTGCCCAGCAGAAGGCCACCGAGCTGGCCGGGCGCACCTTCAACCTGGATTCGCCCAAGCAGCTGCAGGCCGTGCTGTTCGACGAACTGCAGCTGCCGGCACTGGTGAAGACCCCCAAGGGCCAGCCCAGCACCAACGAAGAGGCGCTGGAGGCGATCGCCGAGCAGCATGAACTGCCGCGGGTGATCCTGGAGTACCGCGGGCTGGCCAAGCTGCGCAGCACCTACACCGACAAGCTGCCGGAGATGATCAACCAGGACACCGGGCGGGTACACACCAGCTACCACCAGTCCGGCGCCGCCACCGGTCGGCTGTCCTCGTCCGACCCGAACCTGCAGAACATCCCGATCCGCACCGAGGATGGCCGCCGCATCCGCCGCGCCTTCGTGGCCCCGCCGGGCCGCAAGATCCTGGCCTGCGATTACTCGCAGATCGAACTGCGGATCATGGCCCACCTCTCCGAGGACCCCGGCCTGGTGCGGGCCTTCGAGCAGGGCGTGGACGTGCACCGGGCGACGGCGGCGGAAGTCTTCAGCCGCCGCCTGGAAGAGGTGACCTCCAACGAGCGCCGGGCCGCCAAGGCGATCAACTTCGGCCTGATGTACGGCATGAGCGCGTTCGGCCTGGCCCGCAACCTGGGCATCGACCGCGGCCAGGCCCAGGATTACGTGGCGCTGTACTTCAGCCGCTACCCGGGCGTGCGCGATTTCATGGAGCGGATGCGCCAGCAGGCCCGCGACCAGGGCTATGTGGAAACCCTGTTCGGCCGCCGTCTGTACCTGAACGACATCAACGCCCGCAACCAGGGCCTGCGCGCCGGTGCTGAACGGGCCGCGATCAATGCCCCGATGCAGGGCACCGCGGCGGACATCATCAAGCGCGCCATGGTCAAGGTGGACAGCTGGCTGGAGGATCACGGCGACCAGGCCAAGATGATTCTGCAGGTGCACGATGAACTGGTCTTTGAAACCGAAAGTAGTTTCCTCGATACCTTGCGTTTGAAAGTCGTGGAACTGATGTCCTCGGCCGCCGAACTGCGTGTACCGCTGGTGGTGGATGCGGGCGTGGGCGACAACTGGGATGAGGCCCATTGAGGCCTGAATCACAGTCAAAAGGCTGAATTGGTTCAGTACGCCACGATAATCTGACTGTTGGATGAATGTTTCTGGGAGGAGGCCCGAATTAATTGGGCCCCTTCACGAACTATCAATGTTCGGAGTGCTTTGATAGACCTCGACAGGCGCAATGCCTGTTGTGGATCTCTCCCATCCCCTGGAGCAGATCTCGGAACGGGGGCTCCTCCCCAAGCACCCGTTCCCCGGCCCCGCTAACCTCCCCCTGGTTGGCGGGGCTTTTTATTTGTGGCGCCGAAAACCCCGCGCGGCCCGCCGCACGAGAGACCCCGCGCTGCCGATTGCCGTTTGCCCTGCGCGCGGCCCATGCTGTGGGCTGGACCCGGGGAGAACCGCATGAGCGACCTGTTTGCATTGGCCATGCCGTGGTGGGAATTCATCCTGCGCGCGGTGGTGGTGTACGCGGTGGTACTGGGCATGGTCCGGCTCTCCGGCAAGCGCGCGCTGGGCCAGATCACCCCGTTCGATGTCTTGCTGATCGTGCTGCTCGGCAACGCGGTGCAGAACGCGCTGCTCGGCGAAGACACCTCCCTGGGCGGCGGCCTGCTGCTGGCGGCGACCCTGATCTCGATCAACTACGGCGTGGGCTGGCTCAGCACGCGCAGTCGGCGCGTGGAAACGCTGGTCGAAGGCGAGCCGATCCTGATCGCCCGTGATGGCAAGGTGCTCGATTCCGTGCTCAAGCGCGAGCTCGTGACCCCGGCCGATCTGGACGCAGCGATGCGTCAGCAGGGCTGCCTGTCCATCGACGATGTCGCCCTGGCGGTGCTGGAGATCAACGGGCACATCACCATCGTGCCGAAGAAGGCGTAGAGCCACCCCATGGGTGGCTCTACCCGACGGGTGCCACCCATGCACCGCATGCGAAATCCATGCCGGCCCATGCGGTGGCGCGCTGGGTTACACCCAGTCGCGCGGAACCAGGTAGTCGGCCAGGCGGGCTTCGTCGCTGCCGGTTTCAGGTTGGAAACCGTATTCCCAGCGCACGCGCGGGGGCAGGCTCATCAGGATGCTCTCGCTGCGCCCGCCGCTCTGCAGGCCGAACAGCGTGCCGCGGTCATAGACCAGGTTGAACTCCACGTAGCGGCCACGGCGGTAAAGCTGGAACTCGCGTTCGCGCTCGCCATACGGCGTGTCCTTGCGGCGCTCGACCAGCGGCAGATAGGCATCCAGGAAACCATCGCCGACCGCCCGCAGATACGCAAAATCGCGCTCGAAGTCGCCATGCAGGTCGTCGAAGAACAACCCGCCCACGCCGCGCGTTTCATTGCGGTGGCGCAGGAAGAAATACTCATCGCACCAGCGCTTGTGCGCCGCATAGCGCTCTTCGCCGAAGGGCGCGCACAGATCGTGCGCAACCTGGTGCCAGTGCCGCACGTCTTCGTCGATGGGGTAGAACGGAGTGAGGTCAAAGCCGCCTCCGAACCACGAGGCCACCGCCACGCCATCACGCTCGGCGCGGAAGTAGCGCACGTTGGCGTGCGTCGTCGGCAGGTAGGGATTGGCGGGATGGAAGACCAGCGAGACGCCGGTCGCGCGCCATGACGCGCCGGCCAACTCTGGCCGGTTCGCCGAGGCCGATGGCGGCAGGCGCGTGCCGGCCACATCGGAGAACCCGATCCCGGCCTGCTCGAACACCGCCCCATCGCGCAGGATGCGGGTCCGGCCACCGCCGCCCTCCGCGCGCTGCCAGAGATCTTCGGTGAAGCGGGCCTGGCCGTCGGCGGTTTCAATCGCCGCACAGATGCGGTCCTGCAGGTCGGTCAGATACGCGCGGACGCGGTCGAAGTCGTTCATGGGCGCTACTTTACCGCAGGCCGGTGCACGGCCTGCGTGTGCTCACTGGCGCTCAGTGACCGCTTTTGCGGGTGCTGCTCTTGCTGTTCTTCGCCGCGGCGGGCGCCTCGGCCGGTGCGGCGTCGTCTGCCTCGGCATCGGGCTCGGTCGCCATGCGCTCGGCGATCTGTTCCAGCCCGGCACTGACCCGCATCAGGCCCCAGTTGCGGGTCGCGTGCACATCGCAGGCCACGTGCGTGCCGTTTCCATCCTTGGCGCAGATCGAGGCCATCTGCTCGGGCAGCGCCTCGTCACCGGTGTGTTCGTAGACGCTGGCCAGGTTCTCGCAGCCCTCGCGTACCCCGGCGGCGCAGAGCTTGAGATAGAACGGCGCCGCCTCGGCCCAGCGGTTGCGCAGCGCCAGCTGGTGACCGGCGGCATTGCAGCCCTGCAGCTTGCCGGCCGCGCAGCACGCCTGCGCACCGCCCTCGCGGCCCAAGGTCGGGCAATCCTGCGGCAGCGGGGTTTCGACGAAGACCACCGGCGCGCTGCACTGCTGCGCCTCGCCGGTGCGCTCGTAATAGCTGAAGCGGTTCCAGCTGTCCATGCCGATCAGGTTGCCGTTGGCCAGGCGCTTGAACACGAAGTCGTCGCCCTGGTCATGGCGCACACGGATGTCGCCATCGACCAGCCGCGCGCGCAGCTTGCCGCCGAAGCCGCTGTCGAGCATGCCGCCATCGCCGAACGGCAGATGGTCCATCAGGCCCTGGCTGGCGACATAGCTGCCGCAGGGCAGGGCGGTGGCTGCCACCGGGGTCAGTGCCTTGGCCTCCAGCGTGGCCAGCGGCGCCGCACGCTCGCAGGCGCGCGGGTCCTTGCCCAGGGTGCACGCCCGCTGCAGTGCATCGCGGGCCGGGATCAGGCGGCCGGCGTCCCACAACGCCTCGGCAGCGTTGGCGCAGAACGTGCCGCCGGTCTGTGCCCGGCACAGGGTGGTGATCTCATCGAGCTGTATGGCCGGCAGCGGTGACGCCTTGGCTGCGCTGAGCCCGCCAAGCAGCGCCTTGGCCAGCGCTTGCCCCATCGCGTCGCGCGCGGCCTCCAGACAGGCAGCCTGGTCGTACTGCGTGGACGCAGGTTTGCAGACCTCCGGCTCGGGCAGCTCCGGCGCATCGTCCCGGGTCGCCGCCAGCGTCCTGGCCTCGCGCGCTTCGGTCTGGAAGTTGGCCAGCAGGCGCTTGCAGGCGGCCGGCACATCCTCCCGACACCATTGACGCAGGCGGTCGTTGCTGGCGAAGAGCGTGTCGTTCAGGCAGGTGCCGATCTCGGCCCGGCACGATGCCGCCGGAAAGACCGTCGCGCGGCGGCAGGTGGCCGCCTTCTGCAAGCGGTAGTCGTTGAAGCGGTCACTGAGCAGGCGACCGCCCTCCTGCACGTTCAGCGAGCTGACGCCGCCGTTGTCCAGGTCGGCCAGCTTCAGCTCGTCGCCGAGGCGGCTGAGGAGGTAAGGCTCGGGCGCTTGGCCGGGAATCTGCCGCACCCCCTCGTTCGCACTGTGCAGGGTCAACGTGGTGCCGCTGTCCTTGGCAACGAACGTGCCACAGACCATGGCCTGGGCCGCCGCCGGCAGGCTGACCGCCGTGAGCAGGGTGAACAGGGTCGCGCGCCAGCCGTGGCGGCGCAGAAGGGGGAGGGAAACAGTCACACGATCATCCTTGCAGGTCGTGCAGCGCACCGTGGCGCTGCGGGAAACAGGTCAGCGGCGGAACAGCGCACGTACATCGGCCGCGCACAGGCGCACGATCAGCCAGCCCTGCAGCACCGCGAACGCCAGTGCGGTCACGCCGGCGAGGCCGCTGCAGATCACGCGCTGTACGCGCAGCTCACTGCGCAGCTTGAGCAGTTCGATCGACAGGGTGTCACCGGGTATCTGCGCCAGCAGGTGGCGGAACGCATCGTCCAGCAGCCACGCGGCGACCACGTTGAGCACGGCGGTGACCGCCAGCAGCACGATGAACAGTGCCCATGCCCAGCGCCAGCGACGCAGCATGCCCCAGCATGCGGCAACGCCCAAGAGGCTCGACACGCACAGCAGCACGTTGGCCAGCACCGGGTGGGTGAGCAGCCAGCGCAGCGAGCCAGGCAGCCAGTGCAGGTCCTCATCGGCCAGCAGCGCCTGCAGCGCCTCCGAGCCCGACAGAGGTATCGCAATCAGGGCCAGTACCCCCCACATCGCGGCCGTGACCAGGCAGACCAGCAGCACGGACTTGAGCAGGGGGGCGAGAAACGCAGGCGCACCCTCCCTGCTGGGGCGGGGCGTGCAGGAAGGCAATTGCGGGGGAAGCGAGGCTGACATCCGGTGTCCTGGTTGGGCAGGCCGCGACGTCTAGGTCCCAGCCACCGCGTTCGCGGCCGCGGGCAGGATATGGTCTGCGCTCAGCGGTGCCAAGCAAACGCCATGCGGCGGGCGCAGCGGCACCCAGGCCAGTTCGGCGATTTCCGCCTGTGCGCGGGGCGAACCGGTCACCGTCACCAGATAGGCGTGGGCCCGTACGCGGTGTCCGGCTTCGTGCACCGCCCAGGCCTCGAACCGGCCCAACGGCACGGCACTGGCGGGGTCCACCGTGACCCCGAGTTCTTCTTCCAGCTCGCGCGCCAGCGCGGCCAAGGGCGCTTCGCCGGGCTCGGGTTTGCCGCCGGGCTGGATGAAGGTGTCCGAGCCGTGCTTGCGCACCACCAGTACGCGGCCGTCGGGATCGAAAACGACCGCGGCGACGATATCGATCGTCGCCGCGGCGTGCTGCACGTCAGTGGGCACCGACGTCATCGCTGGATTACTTCAGGTTCTCTTCGAACAGCTTGAGGATGCGCTTGTACTGGTCCAGCCAGGAATCGGCACGCACATAGCCGTGGCGTTCCAGCGGGTACGGCGCGATCGACCAGTTGTCCTTGTGCAGTTCGATCAGCTTCTGGGTGAGGTTGACCGAATCCTGGAAGAACACGTTGTCATCCATCATCCCGTGCGCGATCAGCAGGTGGTCCTGCAGCCCGTCGGCGTACTCGATCGGCGACGATTTGCGGTACGCCTCCGGGTCGATGTCCGGGGTATTGAGGATGTTGGCGGTGTAGCCGTGGTTGTACTGGTGCCAGTCGACCACCGGGCGCAGCGCGGCACCGGCCTTGAACGTGCCCGGCGAGCGGAACAGCGCCATGAAGGTCATGAAGCCGCCGTAGGAGCCGCCGTAGATGCCGGCGTGGTCGCGGTCGCCCTGCTTGGTGGCCACCAGCCAATCCAGGCCGTCCTTGTAGTCTTCCAGTTCCGGGTGGCCCATGTTGCGGTAGATCGCCGTGCGCCAGTCGCGGCCGTAGCCGGCGCTGCCGCGGTAATCCATGTCCAGCACCACGTAGCCCTTCTGCACCAGCAGGTTGTGGAACATCTGCTCACGGAAGTAGGCCGGGTACTGCTGGTGCACGTTCTGCAGATAGCCGGCGCCGTGCACGAACATGGCGATCGGGTACTGCTTGCCCGGCTCGAAGGTCTCCGGTCCGTAGTACTTGGCCCAGACCACGCCCGCGCCGTGCTTGGACGGCACCTGTACCAGCTTGGGCTGGATCCACTCGCGCGCCTTGAACTCGGCCGTGCGGGTGTCGGTCAGCACCTTGGCCTGGCCACCGGCAGCGGGCACCACGGCCAGCTGGGTCGGCAGGTAGGCGCCGGAGTAACGCACCAGCAGCTGCTGGCCATCCGGGGACAGCGAGAAGTCTTCCACGCCGTTGAGCGAGGTCAGCTCACGCACCTGCTTGCTGGCGGTGTCGACCGCGCACACTTCGTAGTCGCCCGGCGACTGCTGGTTGCACAGGAAGTAGAAGCCGCGGCCGTCGGCGCTGGGCACCGGCATCGAGCTTTCCCACTTGCCGCCGGTCAGTGCCTGAGGCTTGGCCGTGCCCTGCTGGGTGTACAGGTGCGAATAGCCGGATTCTTCGGACAGCAGCCACAGCGTGCGGTTGTCGTTGGACCAGCCGAAATCGTTGAAGCTCCAGTTGATCCAGGCGCTGTCGGTCAGGCGATGACGCGTCTCCAGCTTGGCGCTGGCCGGGGTCACGCTGGCGATCCAGCGGTCCTTGTTGTCGTTGGCGCGCAGCATGATCGCGGCCTGCTGGCCATCGGCGCTCCAGCGGATGCCGGGCGTGCCGGGGCCACCGAGTACTTCCACCGGGCGGTTGCCCTTCAGGGCGTCCTTGCCGGCGGCCTTGCGCAGCGCGGCCAGCGGGTCGGTGCCGATGCCCGGCAGGCCGTCCAGCGACAGCGGCTTGACCGTGCCGGCGACGGCATCGACCAGCCACAGCGCGTTCGGCTCCGGATCGTTGCGGCCCACGCGGGTGCGGGTCTCTTCGAACTCTTCGTAACCCGACTCGGTCACGTACTTGGGCATCTTGCCGCCGCGGCCTTCATCGAAGCTCTTCGGCTTGGTGACCACGATCAGCGTGCGCGCATCCGGCGAGAGCACACTGTCGACGATCTCCACATCCGCGCCCAGATACACCGGGCCCGGTGCGCGGGTGCCATCGGCGCGACGCCAGCTGGCTTCCTGCGCCTTGAGTGCCTCGCGCTGGGCGCGATCGTTACGCAGCGTGGCCAGGGTGCGCAGCTGCTGCTCGCGCAGGGTATCGGCCTTGGGCGCGTCGTCCGGATTCTTCTCGGCCTTCAGGCTGGCGACCTGCTGCACGCCGGCGGCGGCGGTCCAATGGAACCAGTTCTGGCCGGTGCGCCAGATCACGCCGCCGTCGCGGGCGAAATTGACCGCGCCGGACTTCTCGGTGCTGCGGGTCAGCTGGGTCAGCGCGCCGCTGCGCAGGTCGCGCACGAACACATCGCCATTGCGCACGAAGGCCGAGCGCTGGCGCGCGCTGTCGTAGACCGGGCTGTCCACATCCAGGGTGCCGCGCTGGTCATCGCCAACCTGTGCGGCCACGCCGCCGGCCACCGGCTGGCGGAAGGTGTCGCGCACCGGGCTGCCGTTGCGCTTGAGCTGGTACTCGACCTGCTGGCTGTTCCAGGACCACCACGCGCTTTCGACCGGCGGGCCGATCCAGTCGGGGTCGGCCATGGCCTGCTCGATGGTGATCGGCGTGGGCGCCGCGTGGGCGGTCCCGCCGAGGGCGGCGAGCAGCAGCAGGGACAAAGGCAGCGTTCTGGGCATTGCGGGCGGCACCGTAGTAGAAAACCCGGCAAGCGTAGCAGCCGCAAGGACCGCAGGAAGGGGCCACAGGTCATGGGCGTGCGCTCGCGCGGAAGGCAAGCGGTGGTCGGTGGGTTGGGCGCTGGGGCCCCATACCCTTTCCGGCGAATGTCCCCCGGCGTCGGCCTGCGGCCGACCCCTCCTCCTTTATTTCGCCTCCAAGGGTATGGCGCCCCAGCGCCCAACCCACCGACAGGCCCTGAAAAGCCTGGCTTCCCCTACCGGCCGCTAAGGGGCTCGGCTTGCGGTAGCCCCTGCGACAAAGTGAAGCAGCGCGTCACCGGGTCGCATGTGCCTTTCACGGATACAGGCCCAGACTGGTGCGGATTTCAGAAGCCAGTCGGAGGCGTCTCTTGGACGCGTTGTTGTTGTCCCGGATCCAGTTCGGGTTCGTCATCAGTTTCCACGTGCTGTTCCCGGCCTTCACGATCGGTACCGCCAGCTGGCTGGCCTTTGTCGAATCGCGCTGGCTGCGCACCGGCAATCCGGTCTGGCGCGAGCTGTATTTCTTCTGGCAGAAGATCTTCGCGGTCTCCTTCGGCATGGGGGTGGTCAGCGGCATCGTCATGGCCTTCCAGTTCGGCACCAACTGGCCCCGGCTGAGCGAGGTCGCCGGCACGGTGATCGGCCCGCTGCTGACCTATGAAGTGCTCACGGCGTTCTTCCTGGAAGCCAGCTTCCTGGGCGTGATGATGTTCGGCTGGGGCAAGGTCTCGACGCGCCTGCATTTCTTCTCCACCTGCATGGTGGCGCTGGGCACGCTGGTCTCCACGTTCTGGATCCTGTCCTCCAACAGCTGGCTGCAGACGCCGGCCGGTTACGCGATGGTCGATGGCATCGTGCACCCGCAGAACTGGTGGCAGATCGTCTTCAACCCGTCGTTCCCGTACCGCTTGGCGCACATGGCCCTGGGCTCGTTCATCACCACGTGCTTCGTGATCGGCGGCGTGGGGGCGTGGTACCTGCGCAAGGACGTGCACCGCGAAGCCGGCCGCAAGATGCTGCTGGCGGCGGTGGGCTTCGCCGCGCTGACGGTGCCGGTACAGATCTTCGTCGGCGACATGCATGGCCTGAATACCCTCAAGCACCAGCCGATGAAGATCGCGGCGATGGAGGCGCACTGGCATTCCGAAGGCGAGGGCAAGGGCGTGCCGCTGGTGGTGTTCGCGGTGCCCAATGAAAAGGCAGAGCGCAACGATTACGAAATCGCGATCCCGCGCCTGGGCAGCCTGATCCTCACCCATTCGCTGGAGGGCACGTTCGATCCGCTGACCTCGGTGCCAGCCAGCGACCGGCCGCCGGTGGTGCCGGTGTTCTTTGCGTTCCGGGTGATGGTCGGGCTGGGCACGCTGATGCTGCTGCTGGCCTGGGTCTCGGCGTTCCAGTGGTGGCGCGGCAAACTGCTGCAGTCGCGTTGGCTGATCCGCGGCTGGAACTGGATGCTGCCCAGTGGCTTCATCGCGCTGATCTCCGGCTGGTTCGTGACCGAGATGGGGCGGCAACCGTGGGTGGTCTATGGCGTGCTTCGCACCGCCGATGCCGTGGGTCCGCAGAGCGCATGGATGACGGCGCTCTCGCTGGGCGTGTACATCGTCGGCTATGCGTTCGTGTTCGGCTGGGGTGTCTGGTACCTGGTGAAGATCATCCGCACCGGTCCCAAGCCGCATGACCCGGCCCCGGCCCTGGATGCCGGCAGCCACACCCCGGCGCGGCCGCTGTCCGGTGCCGATGAACCGCTGGAGGAGCGCTGAGATGGAGATGACGACCTGGCTGCCGGTGGCATGGTTCGCGGTGATCGGCTTTGGTGTGCTGATGTACGTGGTGCTGGATGGCTTCGTGCTTGGCATCGGGATCCTCGCGCCGATGGCCGAGGATGAAGAACAGCTCGACATCATGATGAACACCGCCGCCCCGATCTGGGACGGCAACGAAACCTGGCTGGTGCTGGGCGGGGCCGGGCTGATGGCGGCCTTCCCGAAGGCCTACGCGGCGCTGCTGTCGGCGCTGTACCTGCCGGTCCTGTTGCTGGTGGTCGCGCTGGTGTTCCGCGGCGTGGCCTTCGAATTCCGCTTCAAGGCGCACCGCTCGCGCAAGCTGTGGAGCGTGGCATTCGGCCTGGGCTCGCTGCTGGCCGCCTTCGCGCAGGGCGTGATCCTCGGCGCACTCGTGCAGGGCCTGCAGGTCGTGGATGGCCGCTATGTCGGCGGCGCCTTCAGCTGGTTCAGCCCGTTCTCGATGCTGACCGGCGCAGCCGTGGTGTTCGGTTACGCGCTGCTCGGCAGCACCTGGTTGATCCTCAAGACCGAAGGCCGCGAGCAGACCTTCGCACGCACCTTGACCCGCCCGCTGGTGGTGGCGGTGATCGTGTTCATGGGCTTGGTGAGCGCGTGGCTGCCGTTCCTGGATTCGCGCCTCATGGCGCGCTGGTTCAGCGATGGCAACTTCTGGTGGCTCTCGCCGGTGCCGTTGCTGACGTTGGCGGTCGCCACCGCGCTGTGGCGCAGCGCGATGCATCCCAAGCGCGATCTGCCGCCGTTCCTGTTGACGCTGGCCCTGTTCATCCTCGGCTTCATCGGCCTGGTGCTGGGCATGTGGCCGTACCTGCTGCCGCCGAGCATGACGTTGTGGCAGGCCGCGGCGCCGGCCTCGTCGCTGAGCTTCAGCCTGGTCGGGCTGGTGATCCTGCTGCCGGTGATCCTGGGCTATACGGCCTGGTCGTACCGGGTGTTCCGCGGCAAGGTGCGGGCGGATGTGGGGTATCACTGAGGAAAGCACGGTGGCTATTCCCGGTTCCGTGTGCGCGAGGGCGGTCAGACCCTGCCGGGACGCGCCGTAAACCCATCCCTGGGGGCTCGACGGGCGCCATCCATGGCGCCCGACGGTCCCGGCAGGGTCCGACCGCCCTCGCCCTGAAAGGTCTGCGTCGTCGGTGGGAAGAGTCAACCGCATAAAAACGGGTCAAGAGCAGCCGACCAACGGTCGGCTCTACCCCAGCATGAAAGCTGCTTGATTGATCAAGAAGAAACGTCAGGCGGCCGATTCGACCTGCCGTTGATCTTTCCGATGCGCACCAGCCAACTGTCGAAGGGGCGGTGTGGGTGGGGTGGCGGGACCATGTGTTGCCATGGATGGCAACACATGAGCTTACAAGTACGTACTTGCAGCGGGTCCCGACACCCCACCCACACCGACCCAGGCCAGGCGCGCCCGGCAAACCAAGGCTGTTGACTCAGCCGTGCAGCCCCTCGATCTCCACCAGCAACTCCGCCCGGCACACCTCTGCATGCAACACCACGAACGGCGGGGCCGTCGGCAGCGCCGCCATCTGCGCCGCCACCGCCGCCATATCCTCCGCGCGCCGCACATACACCTTCAGCACCGACGTCGACCCCAACGCCGGTGACAGCGACGGCCGCTGACCGCGCGCCGTATCCACCAGACTCTGCAGATTCGTCAACGTCTCCCGCAACTGCTCATCCACCGCCCCCGTGTGCTGCGACACATGCCCCACGATCGCCGCCGTCCCGGACTGCAGCAACGGCAACCCCGTTGCCAACGGCGGCAACAGCGCCCGCGAAAAACTCGGCGACTGCGGCCCGTACTGGCGTGGATAACGGAACGCGCTCACCTGACGCGGATTCTCCAGCGGCAGGCCCGGCTCGCGGGCTGCCAGCCAATACACCTGCAGCCGGCGCTCACCGTCGAAGCGGCCAATGCAGGTTGCCGCCGGCAGTGCGGCTTCATCCAGTTTCCGCAGGCCCCGCACGCGGCCCACGCAGAAACGTCGGTAGCGTTCATCGTCGCCATCGCCCTCGGTCACTGCGTCCAGATAGTTCCAGGTGCGCAGCAGATGCGGATAGCCGCAGCGCGACAGGAACGCGCTCATCCGCGCATAGGCCTCGGCTGCGGCGGACTCGATATCGCTGTCGACCTCGTCAATCTCCAGCACCCCGAACAGCAGGCTGTCGGTGTGCGACCAGCGCACCCCATCGGTGGTGCCGTGCGCGACCGGCGTGCCGCCACGCCAGACCTCGATCTGCGCCGGACCCTGTTCGGCCAGCGGGACCTGCAGCCAGCGCGGGTCGTCCAGCGCGGCGTGGCGCAGGCCGAAGCCGAACACCGCCAGCGTCTGCGGGTCGGCCAGCGCGGCATCACGGTGCGCCGCCGGGGCGTAGGCGACATGGAACCACGCAGGTCCGGAGGAAGGGAAAGCGATTGCCGGGGACGTTGCGTGGTCGATCGTGTTGCTCATTTCAGAATGTGAATGCTGCCAGTGCCGAGAGTGTCATGATAGCGTGCGCTCCTTTCTCGGCACCGCGTCCGGCGCCGGACGATGTCGATGACAGGCGCGGTCCGGCTGGCATGGGGAGCCGATCCGCGTGGCCACCCTGGCTCGTGCCCGTCCTGGTACCCATCCATCATGTTGGCGTGAATGATCGAGTTTTCAGTAGTGGATTGGTCGGCCTGGGCGCCAGGCATCACCACCCGGGAGCAGTGGCAGGCGTGGGCAGAGGCCCCTTGGCTGCCGACCGGTGAGGACACGCCGGCGCTGTCCGAAGTGCCGGCCATGCAGCGCCGCCGGATCGAGCGGCTGGGGCGCATGGCGATCCAGACCGCGTGCTGGTGCGAGCAGCCCGACGACGGTGGCCAGGTGCCGCTGGTGTTCGCCTCGCGGCATGGCGACGTGGCCCGTTCGATGGAACTGCTCAATACCCTGAGCGCAGACCAGCCGATGTCGCCAACCGGCTTCGGGCTGTCGGTGCACAACGCGATCGCCGCGCTGTATTCGATCGCCCGCGGCCATCGCGGCAACTATCTGGCCCTCGCGGCCGGCCGGGCCACGGTCGAGACCGCCTGCATGGAGGCCTTCGGCCTGCTCGCCGATGGCGCGCCCGAGGTGCGACTGGTGGTCTATGAATCGCCCTTGCCACCGATCTACGCCGGCTTCGCCGACGAGCCCGATCCGTTCTTCGCCTGGTGCTGGCGGCTGGGACCGGCCGACGGTCCGGGCACCCGGCTGTCGCTGGGTTGGGGGGCAGGCGGCGAGGATCGCCCCTCCGACGGTCTGCCGCATGGCCTGGAAGCCTTGCGTTTCCTGCTGGCCGGTGCGCCTTCGCTGGGGCTGGAGGCCGATGGCCAACGCTGGACCTGGCAACGCCATGGCTGAGCGCTGGCCGGCCCGGATCAACCATGCCTGGCGGGTGCTGGGCACGGGGCTGAGCTTTGCCGCCTTCGGGCTCGGCGGGCTGGTGCTGGGCGGGCTGCTGTTCCTGTCGCTGCTGCTGATCCGCGACCCGGTGCGCCGGCGCGTGCTGGCGCGGCGCCTGGTCCAGGGCAGCTTCGCCACGCACGTCGGCCTGATGCGCCGGCTCGGGCTGATGACCTATGAGATCCGCGGGGGGGAGCGCCTGCAACGCAACGGCCTGCTGATCCTGGCCAACCACCCGACCCTGATCGACGTGGTGCTGCTGATCGCCCAGCTGCCCAATGCCGATTGCGTGGTCAAGCAGGCCGTGGCGCGCAACCCGTTCATGCGCGGCCCGGTCCGCGCGGCCGGCTATGTCTCCAACGACGACGGAGCGGGCCTGATCGATGACTGCATCGCGGCGGTCCAGGCCGGCGGCAACCTGGTCATCTTCCCGGAGGGCACCCGCACCGTGCCGGGACAGCCGCTGCGCCTGCAGCGCGGGGCGGCCAACATCGCGGTGCGGGGCCGGCTGGACATCACCCCGGTGCGGATCACCTGCACCCCGCTGACCCTGACAAAGGGCCAGAAATGGTATCGTGTGCCATCACGGCGATTTCACGTTCAGCTGGAAGTCGGGGAGGATCTCCCGATTGCCCCGTTTCTGAACGAGACCGGCGATGCGCCCAGGGGGGATGCCTTGGCCGCCAGGCGTGTGACCGATCATCTTGCCCATTACTTCGACTTCGCTGGAGACCCGACCCGTGCAGGCACTTGAGCACGAGATCAAGGAATTGATCATTTCATCGCTTTCACTGGAAGACATCACTCCCGAAGACATCGATTCCGCCGCGCCCTTGTTTGTAGAGGGGTTGGGCCTGGATTCGATCGACGCGCTGGAACTTGGATTGGCCCTGCAGAAAAAGTACGGTGTCAGCCTGTCAGCCGATTCGGAAGAGACCCGTCGCCATTTCTCCAGCGTGCGTGCCCTGAGCGAGTTTGTCGCCGCACGCCAGCCGTCCTAACGGCGCGTCAGGATTTACCCATGACCAAGAACGAACTTTTCGAGCGCATCGTCAAGATCCTCAAGGACAGCTTTGAGATCGAGCCGAGCCGTATCACGCCCGCCGCGCGGCTGTATGACGACCTGGACATCGACAGCATCGACGCGGTCGACCTGATCGTGCAGCTCAAGCCGCTGCTCGGCCGCAATCTGCAGCCGGAAGCGTTCAAGCAGGTGCGCACCGTGCAGGACATCGTGGATGTGGTGCACGGGCTGTTGCCTGGTCAAGCGGCCGCCTGACGGCCATCGCTGAAGACTGACCATGGTCCGGGTACGCGTCGCGGCGTTTGCGTTGCTGTCGCTGGCATACCCGCTGGTGGTCTACCTGTCGCTGGGCCGGTTCGAGCCGCGCTGGTTGTCGCTGCTGCTGTTCACCCTGGCCGCGCTGCGCGCGCTGACCACCCGCCAGGCGGTGTGGTGGGTGGCCGCACTCGGCACCGGTGTGCTCGCCCTGGTGGCTACGGCCTTCAACCAGGCCCTGCCGCTGAAGCTGTACCCGGCGCTGGTGAACGCGGTGATGCTGGTCATCTTCGCCACCAGCCTGCGCTTCGGGCCCAGTGCCGTGGAGCGCCTGGCGCGGCTGAGCGAGCCGGACCTGCCGCCGTTCGCCGTGATCTATACCCGTCGCGTCACGTGGATCTGGTGCGGCTTCTTTGTTCTCAACGGAAGTCTGGCCCTGGCCACGGCGCTGTGGGCGTCCAACCAGGTCTGGGCGTTCTACAACGGATTGTTGGCCTACGTGATGATGGGTGCTCTGTTTGGCGGGGAATGGCTGGTCCGGCGACGGGTCAAGGCGGCGCATGCCCATGGCTGAGTGGATCGCACTGGACCGGTTGGCGCTGGCCCCGCGCCCGGGCCGCATCGTCGGCATCGCCGGCGACACCGTGGTGGAGCACCCGCAGTTCCGCGCGCAGGTACTGTGCTGGCAGCAGGTGTTCGCGCGTGCCCCCGGCACCGACTGGGCGCTGTATTTCGATGACACGCTGACCTTCGCCGCCGCCCTGTTGGGGGCCTGGCATGCCGGCAAGCGTGTGTTCCTGGGCGGTGACAACCTGCCGGCCACGCTGGAAGGACTGAGCCCGCGCGTGGCCGGGTTCGCCGGCGACGTGCCGGCCCGGTATGCGCCGCTGCAGCCCGATGCGGCGGCCGATCCGGAGCAGGTGCTGCAGCCGTTGGACGACGCGGCGCTGGAACTGGTGGTGTTCACCTCCGGCAGCACCGGCGCGCCGAGCGCCATCGTCAAACGCATGCGCCAGCTGACCCGCGAGGTGGATGCGCTGCAGGCCGCCTTCGGCGAGCAGTTCGACGGCGCCCAGGTGCAGGGCACGGTCTCGCACCAGCACATCTACGGGCTGCTGTTCCGGGTGCTGTGGCCGCTGGTGGCCGGACGCGCGATCCAACCGCGCCGGTTCTTCCACGAAGACCTGGTCAGCGCGCTGGGCGGCCAGCCGTCGGTGCTGGTGGCCACCCCGGCCCATCTCAAACGCCTGCCCGAGCAGCTGGACTGGTCCTCGCTGGGCGGTCAGCTGCGCGCGGTGTTCTCCTCTGGCGGTCCGCTGCCGACCGAGGCGGCGCTGCAGGTGCGCGCCTTGATGGGCGTGGCCCCGACCGAAGTCTTCGGCAGCAGCGAAACCGGTGGCGTTGCGTGGCGGCGCTGGAGTGCAACGCGGCCGCAGTGGCATCCGTTGCCCGGCGTCGCCTGGCGGATCGAGGAGGGCTGCCTGGCGGTCCGCTCGCCGCACCTGGCGAGCGAAGACTGGTGGCTGACCCAGGACCGTGCCGTGGCCGATGACGGCCACAGCTTCCGCCTGCTCGGCCGCGCCGATCGCATCGTCAAGATCGAAGAGCGGCGCGTCTCGCTGGATGCCCTCGAGCAGCAGCTGCGCGCGCACCCGGCCGTGCAGGAGGTGCGCGTGCTGGTGTTGCCGGGCGCGCGCGAACAGCTGGCCGCCGTGGTGGTGCCGCAGGCGACGGGCGCCGCGCAGTGGGATGACGCCGAGCGCCGCCGCCAGGCGCAGCAGCTCAGCGCGCATCTGGCCCGCAGCCATGACGCGGTGACCCGGCCGCGCCGCTGGCGCTTCATCGACGAACTTCCCTTCAATGCGCAGGGCAAGGTCACCGCCGCGGCACTGGCGGCGCTGTTCCGCCCGTTGATGCCGATGGCCGAGTGGCAGCAGCGCGATGACACCACCGCGTCGCTGCAGTTCGTTCTGGATCCTGACCTGGTCGCGTTCGACGGGCATTTCCCGCAGGCGAAGATCCTGCCCGGCGTGGTCCAGCTGGACTGGGCAATCCACTACGGCCGTAGCGCCTTCACGATGCCGCCGCGGTTCGTACGGATGGATGCGGTGAAGTTCCAGCACGTGGCGCGGCCGGGCGACTGCCTGCAGCTGAGCCTGGGTTGGGACGCGGCCAAATCGGCGATGAGCTTCCGATACGTCTCCGACCATGGCGTGCATGCCAGCGGCCGGGTGGTGTTCGGCGATGCATGATGACACCGGTAGTGGCGTGAGCAGGCCGGCCTTCGCCCCGTTGGTGGTGATCCCGGTATACGACCACGCGCATGCGATCGGCGCGGTGGTGCAGGGCGTGCTCGCCAGTGGCCTGCCGTGCCTGCTGGTGGACGATGGTTCGCATCTGGACTGCGCACGGGTGCTCGATGCCCTGGCGCACGCGCACGCACCGCAGGTGACGCTGCTGCGGCTGCCGGTCAACCAGGGCAAGGGCGGCGCGATGGTGGCCGGCTTCGCCGAGGCCGCGCGTCTGGATTACAGCCACGTGCTGCAGATCGATGCCGATGGCCAGCACAACACCGGTGACCTCCCGCGCTTCGTCGCGTTGTCGCAGGCGCAGCCGGACGCGGTGATCTGCGGCACGCCCGCCTACGATGCCAGCGTGCCCAAGGCGCGCCTGTACGGCCGTTATGCCACGCATATCTGGGTCTGGATCAACACACTGTCGCTGCAGATCCGCGACTCGATGTGCGGCTTCCGCCTGTATCCGCTGGCGCCGGTGACGCGCCTGATCGGTGAGGAAACCATCGGCCGTCGCATGGATTTCGACAGCGAGATCCTGGTGCGGTTGTTCTGGCGCGGGGTCAAGGTGATCAACGTGCCGACGGCCGTCACCTATCCCAGCGATGGCGTCTCGCACTTTGATGTGTGGCGCGACAACGTACGCATCAGCCGCATGCACGCGCGCCTGTTCTTCGGGATGCTGTGGCGCGCGCCGCGGCTGCTGTGGCAACGCCTCGCAGGTCCTCGCCCATGACCACGCCTGCACCTGGGAGCGCCCCGCACTGGGCCGACATCGGCGAGTCGACCTCGGCCGCCGGCGTGCTGTTCCTGTGCTGGGTACACCGCTGGTTCGGGCGTTGGCCGTTCCGCCTGTGCGTGTATCCGGTGGTGCTGTGCCACTGGCTGACCAACCGGCTCGCGCGCGAGTCTTCGTTGCAGTATCTGCAGCGTCTGCAGGCGCACACCGGCGTGTTTGCCACGCCGCCGGGCCGCTGGCAGAGCCTGAAGCACTTCGCGCTGTTTGCCGACACCATGCTCGACAAGCTGCTGGGCCTGGGCGGCCGCTATCCGCCCGAGCGCATCTATCTGCAGCGTGACCTGGTGCTGGACAGGATCGCGCGCCGCGAAGGTGGCCTGATCCTCACCGCGCATATCGGCTGCCTGGAGTTGTGCCAGGTGCTGGCCGAGCAGGTGCCCGGCTTCCACATCACCGTGCTGGTGCACACCGCGCACGCGCAGCGTTTCAACCGGCTGATGCAGCGGCTCGATCCACTGGCTTCGGTGGAACTGCTGCAGGTGACCGACATGGGCCCGGCCACCGCCGTCGAGCTGCAGCGCCGGGTCGAGGCGGGGGGCTTTGTGGCCATCGTCGGCGATCGCGTGCCGCTGCGCGGCGGGCGCACGGTACCGGCCTCGTTCCTCGGCCACACCGCGCAGTTCCCGATCGGCGCCTATGTGCTCGCTGCGGCGCTGGCCTGTCCGGTCTACACCATGGCCTGCCTGCATCATGGCCGCGGCTACCAGGTGCGCTTTGAACAGTTCACCGATCGCATCGTATTGCCGCGCGGTTCGCGTGACGCCGCGCTGACCGCGCAGGCTGAACATTTCGCCCGGTGGCTGGAAGTTCAGGTCACCCAGGCACCCTTGGACTGGTTCAATTTCTTCCCCTTCTGGGATCAGGCATCTCATGGCAAGTAAGGCCGATCAGGCACCCTCCGTCCGCTTCGGCGATGCGCCGCTGACCATCGAAGACGTGGTCGCGCTGTCGCAGCGCCACGCCCAGGCCGTCGTCACCGACGATGCGGCATTCACCGCGCGCATCCAGCGCGGCGCGGATTTCCTTGATCGCCTGCTGCGCGAGGATGGCGTCATCTACGGGGTGACCACCGGCTACGGCGATTCGTGCACGGTGAACATTCCGCCGGCGCTGGTGGCCGAGCTGCCGCACCACCTGTTCACCTACCACGGCTGTGGCCTGGGCCGTTTCCTGGATCCGCAGGAGACCCGTGCGGTGATCGCAGCACGCCTGGCCTCGCTGGTGCGTGGCATGTCCGGCGTCAGCCATCCGCTGCTGCAGGGCCTGGCCACGCTGCTGCGCCACGACGTGCTGCCGCTGATCCCGGCCGAGGGTTCGGTCGGTGCCAGTGGCGATCTGACCCCGCTGTCCTACGTGGCTGCGGTGCTGTGTGGCGAGCGCGAGGTGATGTACCAGGGCGCGCGCCGCGCGGCGGCCGAGGTGCTGGCCGAGATCGGCATGACCCCGCTCCGGCTGCGCCCCAAGGAAGGCCTGGCGATCATGAACGGCACCGCCGTGATGACCGCGCTGGCCTGCCTGGCCTATGACCGTGCCGATTACCTGACCAGGCTGGCCACGCGCCTGACCGCGTTCAACGTGCTGGCCAGCGACGGCAACGCGCACCACTTCGATGAAATGCTGTTCGCCGCCAAACCGCACCCGGGGCAGACGCAGATCGCCGCGCGTCTGCGCCAGGACCTGCACAGCGACCGCCCGCCGCGCAACGAACAGCGCCTGCAGGACCGGTACTCGCTGCGCTGCGCGCCGCACGTGATCGGCGTGGTGCAGGACGCACTGCCGTTCTTCCGCCAGCTGATCGAAACCGAACTCAACAGCGCCAACGACAACCCGCTGATCGATGTCGAGGGCGAGCGCATCCTGCACGGTGGCCATTTCTACGGCGGCCATATCGCCTTTGCGATGGATGCGCTGAAGAACACCATCGCCAACCTGGCCGATCTGCTGGATCGGCAGATGGCGCTGGTGGTGGATGCGCGCTTCAACCACGGCCTGCCGGCCAATCTGTCGGCGGCCACCGGTGAGCGTGCGGCGATCAACCACGGCTTGAAGGCGCTGCAGATCAGTGTCTCGGCGTGGACCGCCGAAGCGCTCAAGCAGACCATGCCGGCCTCGGTGTTCTCGCGTTCCACCGAATGCCACAACCAGGACAAGGTCAGCATGGGCACCATCGCCGCGCGCGATTGCCTGCGCGTGATCGAACTGACCGAACAGGTCGTCGCCGCGCTGCTGATCACTGCCCGCCAGGGCGTGGCCCTGCGCGAGCGTGTCGGCATGAAAGCGACGTTGCACGGCGATCTGGCCGCGATGTACCAGGACCTGTCCGAGCGCATCGCGCTGATCGAGGAAGACCGCGCGCTGGATGGCGAGCTGCGCGCCCTGCTGGACGATATCCGCGCACAGCGCTGGGAGTTGTATGTCCACGCCTGATCTGAGCTTCGAGGTGACGCTGTCGCCGGCGTTCCATGACTGCGACGCCATGGAAGTGGTCTGGCATGGCAATTACTTCAAGTATTTCGAGATCGCGCGCTGCGCACTGCTGCAGCGCCACGATTACGACTACCCGCAGATGCGCGATTCGGGCTACCTGTGGCCGGTGGTCGATGCGCGGGTCAAGTACATCCGGCCGTTGCTGTACGGCCAGGCGCTGCGCGTGCGCGCCACGATCACCGAGTGGGAAAACCGCCTGAAGATCGCCTACGACATCGTGGATGCGGAAAGCGGTACCACGCTGACCCGCGCCCACACCATCCAGGTCGCGGTCGACGCGGCCACCAATGAAATGCTCTACCTGTGCCCGCCGGTGCTGTGGGAGCGTCTGGGAGTGCAACCGCAATGAACCGTTTGCTGCGCACGCTGTGCGTGCTGGTGATGCTGGCCGTGGTCGCCCCGGCGCTTGCCGCCACCGATGTGGAGGCCGTCAAACAGCGCGTGGCCAAGGTCGACGTGCTGCGTGGCGAGTTCACCCAGGAGAAACAGGTCGCCGGCTTCAAGAACCCGCTGCGCTCGCAGGGCCGCTTCGTGCTGGCCCAGGACCACGGGGTGATCTGGACCACGCTCAAGCCGTTCCCGTCCGAGGTGGTGGTCACCCGTGACCGCATCCTCAGCCGGCAAAGCGATGGCAGCAGCCGGGTCGAACTCGATGGCCGCCAGCAACCGGCGATGCGCTCGGTCAACGCGATCATGTTCGCGCTGATGAGCGGCGATGCGCAGGCGCTGTCGGCGCAGTTCACGGTCAAGGTCGAGGTGCTGCCCGGCAACGCCTGGAAAATGCAGCTGACCCCGCGCTCGGCGATGCTCGGCAAGGTGTTCGCGCAGCTCACCCTGAGCGGCGACCGTTACGTGCGCGAGGTCCAGATCAACGAGGCCAACCAGGATGTCACCCGCATCCATTTTGCCGGCATGAGCGATACGCCGGCCACGCTGAGCACCGACGAGGGTCGCAGGTTTGAATGACGTGCTGACCTCGAACGGCCGCCTGCAGCGCCTCTGGCGCTGGCTGGCCATCGTTTGGCTGCTGGTGCTGGTCGGCCTGGGCGTGCAGCAGTGGCAGCTGTGGAAGAGCGAATCGCGGATCGACACCGACATCCTCGCGCTGCTGCCGCAGGACGCGCATGATCGCCTGCTGTCCGATGTCACCCGGCGCATCGCCGATGCCAATGCGCGCCAGATCGTAGTGCTGCTGGGCAGTACCGATGCGGTGCAGACCAAGGCGGCCGAGGCGGCCTTCCGCACCACCCTGCGCGACAGCGCCGACGGCAAGGCGCTGCTCCACGAGAGCGGCTCGATCGAAGGCTGGTTCGATCAGGCGCGTGCGTTCTACGCTCCCTACCGCGACCGTCTGCTGACCAGCGCACAGCGCGAGCGGCTGCAGAACGAACCCACCCAAGGCCTGGCCGAGTCGGCACTGGCGGCGCTGTACGGTCCGATGGGCGCACCGCGCCTGACCGAGTGGCGCCAGGATCCGCTCTCGCTGTGGCCGCAGTGGTGGCAGGAACGCGCGCTGGGCTCGGGCCTGCAGATGGGCGACGACGGCCTGCTGGAGGCCGATGGCAAGCATTGGTCGATCGTGCAGTACGACACGGTCGGTTCGGCGTTCCAGCTCGATGGTGAGCGCCATATCGATCTGCTGCTGGACACCGCTGCCGAAGCCGCCGCCAGGCAGGCGCCGGGGTTGGAGGTGCTGCGTGCCGGTGTGCCGCTGCATGCCGAGGCCGCTGCGGTGCAGGCCAATTGGGAAATCAACACGATCGGCTGGGGCTCGCTGGCCGCGGTGCTGCTGCTGGTGTGGCTGGCATTCCGCTCGCTGCGCCCGATCCTGCTGGTGGCCGCCTCGCTGCTGATCGGCTGCGGTGTCGCGCTGGCGGTGACGGTGCTGGTGTTCGGCAAGGTGCATGTGCTGACGCTGGTGTTTGGTGCGTCACTGGTCGGTGTTGCCGAGGACTACGGCATCCACTGGTTCGCCTCGCGCCAGGCCGAGCCGGCTGACCGTCGCTGGAAGCTGCTGCGGCATCTGCTGCCGGGCCTGTGGCTGGCGTTGCTGACCAGCGCGCTGGCGTATCTCGCGCTGGGGCTGGCCCCGTTCCCGGGGCTGCGCCAGATGGCGCTGTTCTCGGTGGTGGGCCTGGCCGCCGCCTTCCTGACCGTGATCTTCTGGTTCCCGTGGCTGGATGGCGGCGAAATCCGTCGTACCGGCTTCGCCCGCTGGCTCGGCGCCACGCTGGAGCGCTGGCCGCGCCTGCATGGGCGCAAGGCCGCGATGTTCCTGGGCGTGGTGACGCTGCTCTCGGCGATCGGCATCGCGCGCCTGCAGACCAACGATGACCTGCGCAGCCTGCAGTCGTCGCCACCGGAGCTGATCGCCCAGCAGATCCGCATCAGCCAGATGCTGGGCATGCCCAGCCCGGCGCAGTTCTATCTGGTCCAGGGTGATACCGCCGAGCAGGTGCTCGAGCGCGAAGAAGCGCTGATCGACCGCCTGCGCGTGCTGGAAGCAGACAAGCAGATCGGCGGCTACCGCGCGATCAGCGATTGGCTGCCTTCGCAGAAGCGCCAGCATGCTGATGCCGCGCTGACGGCCAAGGTCGAGCCGCAGGTGCTGGCCCGGGTCGGAGAGGCCGTGGGCGAGCCATTGCTGCGCCCGGCCTATGCCGCGCAGGATCTGCAGGCCGAGGCCTTCCTCGCATCGCCGGCGGCGATGCCGTTCCGCCACCTGTGGCTGGGGACGGTCGGGCAGGGCGTGGCCTCGGTGGTGATGGTCGATGACCTCTCCCGCGCCGATGCACTGGCTGTGCTGGAAGCACAGGCCAAGGGCATTGATGGGGTGCGCTGGGTCGACCGTACCGCCGATTTCTCGCAGCTGCTCAAGCACTATCGCAAGCTGATGAGCGGCTTGCTGCTGATCGGCATCGCGCTGGTGTTCGCGGTGCTGTACTGGCGCTACCGCGGGCAGGCCTGGCGCGTGCTCGCCCCGACCCTGGTTGCCGGTGCGCTGACGCTGGCCCTGCTGGGCCTGTTCGGGCAACCGCTGCAGCTGTTCAACGTGCTCGCGCTCATGCTGCTGCTGGGCATGGGCATCGACTACGGCATCTTCCTGATCGAGCACCGCGGCGATGCCAGTGCCTGGCTGGCCGTGTGCGTCGGCGCGGCCAGTACCTGGCTGTCGTTCGGCCTGCTCGGGCTGTCGGCCACGCCGGCGCTGCGCGCGTTCGGTCTGACCCTGTTGTTCGGCATCGGCCTGGTCTGGCTGATTTCGCCGCTGTTCCGCCCACCACCGCACGACGCCCCGCACTGAGCGACCGCGTTTTTCCTTTCATGCACTGATCAAGGATGTATCGATGAACCCGCAGGTGGAACGTACTGAAATCCTGGTCATCGGCGCCGGCCCGGCCGGCTCCGTGGCCGCCGCGATGCTGCGCAGGCAGGGCCGCCAGGTGCTGATCCTGGAGCGCCAGCAGTTTCCGCGCTTCTCGATCGGCGAGAGCCTGCTGCCGCAGAGCATGGAGTACATCGAGGCCGCCGGGCTGCTGCAGGATGTGGTGCAGGCCGGGTTCCAGTACAAGAACGGCGCCGCGTTCGTGCGCGGCGAAGCGACCACCGAGTTCGACTTCCGCGACAAGTTCTCGCCGGGCTGGGGCACCACCTACCAGGTGCAGCGCGCCGACTTCGATGATGTGCTGGCGCGCGGTGCCGAGCGCATGGGTGCCACGCTGCGCTTCGGCGATGAAGTGCTCTCGGTGCAGCCCGGCCGCCCGGCACAGGTGCAGGTGCGCCGCCCGGATGGCAGCGAGTACACCATCGAGGCCGGTTTCATCCTCGACGCCAGCGGTTTCGCCCGGCTGCTGCCGCGCCTGCTGAAGCTGGAGTCGCCGTCGAACTTCCCGGTGCGCGGCGCGATCTTCTGCCACGTGCGTGACCACATTCCGGCCGGCGCGGGGTTTGACCGCAACAAGATCCTGATCACCACCCATCCCGAGCACGTGGACGTGTGGTACTGGACGATTCCGTTCTCCAATGGGTGCTGCTCGCTGGGCGTGGTCGCCGAGCCGAGTTTCTTCGAGCGCTACCCCGGTACCGATCTGGAGAAGCTGCAGGCCATCGTCGGCGAAGACCCGAACCTGACCCGCCTGCTCAGCAACGCCGAATGGGCGGTGCTGCCGGTGCGCACCATCACCGGGTACTCGGCCAACGTCTCCTCGTTGTGGGGCGAGGGCTATGCGCTGCTGGGCAATGCCGGCGAGTTCCTGGACCCGGTGTTCTCCTCGGGCGTGACCATTGCCTTCAAGTCGGCGCAGCTGGCCAGCGAGTGCCTGGCGCGCGAGCATGCCGGTGAGACGGTGGATTGGGAGCAGGCGTTCTCGGTGCCGCTGCGCGCCGGGGTGAAGACCTTCCGTCGCTTTGTCGAAGCCTGGTACGCCGGTGGCTTCCAGAAGATCATCTACCATCCCGATCCGCAGCCGGAGGTACGCCGCATGATCTCCTCGATCCTGGCCGGCTACGCCTGGGACACGCAGAACCCGTATGTTGCCGATGCCAGCGGCCGGCGCCTGCGCGTGCTGGAGGAACTGTGCAGCGCCTGATCCTGACCCTGTTGCTGAGCCTGCTGCTGGCCGCGTGTGCCAGCACCCGCATGCCCACACCGCTGGTGCAGCTGCCCACGCTGCAGCTGGCGCCGTCGGCATTGCCGCAACCGGTGCAGCTGCAGCAGCGCCTGCAGTTCCGCTTCGGCAGCCACCAGCGAGAGCTGGATGCGCTGCTGGAAGTGGATGCCGAGCAGGTGCGGCTGGCGGTGCAGGCGATGGGCCAGACCGGCGTGCGCATGGTCTGGGACGGGCAGCATCTTGAACAGACCCGTGCCCCATGGCTGCCGCCGCAGGTGCGCGGCGAGCGCGTGCTGGACGACCTGCAGTTCGCGTTGTGGCCGGCGGCGGCGATCCGTGCCGCGCTGCCCGCCGGCTGGACCCTGCAGGAGACCGATGGCGTGCGCAGCCTGGAGCAGGGCGGCAAACCCTGGCTGGTGCGCGACAGCCTCCCCGACGGCCGCGTGCGCCTGCGCAACTTGGCCGAGGGCTATGAACTGGTGATCGAATCGATGGACATGGGGCAGGGCCAAGAGTGAGCAGTAGCGCGGTCTATCTGAACGAGCTGGGGGTGATCTGCGCGCTGGGTGCCGACCGCGCCCAAGTACGCGACGGCCTGTTCGCGGCGCAGCCCGGTGGTTTGCGCGACAACGCTGAGATCCTCCCCGGGCGCACGCTGGCGCTGGGCGAAGTGCATGCGCCGCTGCCGGACCTGGCCGCCTTGCCGGTGGCCCTGCGTGGCCGCAACAACGGCCTGCTGGAGGCCGCACTGGAGCAGATCCGCGAGGGCATCGCTGCCGCCGTGGCCCGTTTCGGTGCCGATCGCGTGGCGGTGATCATCGGCACCAGCACCTCCGGCATCGGCGAATCGGAGAATGCACTGCGTACGCATCACCGCGATGGTGTGTGGCCGGCCGATTTCCATTACGCCCAGCAGGAAATGGGCACCGCCGCGCGCTTCGTGCGCGAGCGGATCGGCAGCACCGGCCCGGCGTGGACGATCTCCACCGCATGCTCGTCCAGCGCCAAGGCGCTGATGTCGGCCGCGCGCCTGCTGCAGGCCGGCGTGGTCGATGCGGTGGTGGCCGGTGGCGCCGATTCGATGTGCCGGTTCACCGTGGCCGGGTTCAGCGCATTGGAGTCGGTCTCGGCGGCGCGCTGCAATCCGTTCTCCGTCAACCGCAACGGCATCAACATCGGTGAGGGCGCGGCGCTGTTCCTGATGACCCGCGAGCCGGGCCCGGTGCGGCTCTCCGGCTGGGGGGAATCCTCCGATGCGCACCACATGTCCGCGCCGGATCCGCAGGCACGCGGGGCGATCGATGCGATGCAGCAGGCGCTGGACCGGGCCGGCCTGACGCCCGCGCAGATCGACTACGTGAACCTGCACGGCACCGCCACCGGCCACAACGATGCGATGGAAAGCCAGGCGGTCGCCGCTGTGCTTGGCACGCAGGTGCCGGCCAGCTCAACCAAGCCGCTGACCGGGCACACGCTGGGTGCCTCCGGCGCGATCGAAGCGGCGCTGTGCTGGATGACGCTGGCCGACAACCCCGACCAACAGTTGCCCACCCACTGGTGGGATGGACAGGCCGATGACGCCTTGCCGGCACTGGCGCTGGTGGCGCCGGGGACGCGTGCCGCGCAGCCGCTGCAGCACGTGCTCAGTCACTCATTTGCCTTTGGCGGCAGCAATGCCGTGCTGGCACTGGCCAAGGGATGAGCATGCCGCTGCCCCCCGACATCGACGCCGTGCTTCCGCACCGCGACAGCATGCGCCTGATCCACCGCGTGGTGGCCTGGCAGGACGAATCCATCGCGGTCGAGGTGGACGTCCCGACGCAGGGTCTGTTCTGCACCCCCGACGGCGTGCCCGCCTGGGTCGGGGTTGAATACATGGCCCAGGCGATCGCCGCCTGGGCCGGGTGCCGCGCCTGGCAGACCGGTGCGGAACCCTCGATCGGCTTCCTGCTCGGCAGCCGTCGTTACACCGCCCACCGGCCATACTTTGCCGCCGGCAGCTGCCTGCGGGTGGAGGCGAACTGCGAGCTGTTGGGCGAGAATGGCCTGGGCATGTTCGCCTGCCGGATCCTGGCGGACGATATCGAAGTGGCAGTTGCCAACGTTTCCGTGTTCCAACCCACGGATGCAGCGGCTTATCTGGAGAGTGGAGAGGCATGACAGGGAATTTGACCGTGCTGGTGACCGGCGCCAGCCGTGGCATCGGCCGTGCCGTGGCGCTGCGTTGCGCGCGCGACGGCTTCGACGTGGTGGTGCATTGCCGCAGCCGCATCGAAGACGCACAGGCCGTGGTGACCGAGATCCAGGCGCTGGGCCGGCAGGCCCGGGTGCTGATGTTCGATGTGGCCGACCGCGATGCCGCGCGCACCGCGCTGGAAGCGGACATCGCCGAGCACGGCACCTATTACGGGGTGGTCTGCAATGCCGGCATCGCCCGCGACGGTGCCTTCCCGGCGATGCCGGCCGAGGATTGGGATGCGGTCATCCACACCAACCTGGACAGCTTCTACAACGTGCTGCACCCACTGGTGATGCCGTTGGTGCGCCGGCGCAAACCGGGCCGCATCGTGACCTTGTCCTCGGTGTCCGGCCTGGTCGGCAACCGCGGCCAGACCAACTACAGTGCGGCCAAAGCCGGCATCATCGGCGCCACCAAGGCGCTGGCGCTGGAGCTGGCCAGCCGCGCGATCACCGTCAACTGCGTGGCCCCCGGGCTGATCGAGACCGAGATGGTCAATGAAGAAGTGGTCGAGCACGCGCTCAAGCTGATTCCCGCCAACCGCCTGGGCCAGCCGGAAGAGGTCGCTGCGGCCGTGTCCTTCCTGCTCTCCGAGTCGGCCGGCTACATCACCCGCCAGGTGATCTCGGTCAACGGAGGCATGGTCTGATGGCCGGCTCCGATCGTCGCGTGGTGGTGACCGGCGCCGCTGCCATCAGCCCGCTCGGGCAGGATTGGGCGAGCATCCGCGCGCGCCTGCAGGCGCGGACCAACGCGGTGCGCTACATCCCCGAGTGGGAAGTGTTTGATGGCCTCAATACCCGCCTGGCCGCGCCAGCCGAGGATTTCGAGCTCCCGGCCAACTACAACCGCAAGACCACCCGCAGCATGGGCAAGGTGGCGGTGATGTCGGTGCGTGCCACCGAGCTGGCGCTGGAGGCAGCAGGTCTGCTCGGCCACCCTGTGCTGCGCAGTGGCATGGCCGGCGTGGCCTACGGCTCGTCCTCGGGCAGCCACGAGGCCACCGCCGAGTTCGGCCGCATGCTCCATGAGCACACCACCGAAGGCATCAGCGCCACCACCTACCTGAAGATGATGAGCCACACCTCGCCGGTGAACATCGGCGTGTTCTTCGGCTTGTCCGGCCGCGTCTACACCACCTCCAGCGCCTGTACCTCGGGCAGCCAGGGCGTGGGTTCGGGCTATGAAGCGATCCGCAGCGGCAAGCAGACGGTGATGGTCACCGGTGGTGCCGAGCAGCTTGATGCCACCGCCGCGGCGGTGTTCGACACCCTGTTCGCCACCAGCGTGCGCAATGACGCGCCGCAGACCACGCCCAGCCCGTTCGATGCGCACCGCGATGGCCTGGTGCTGGGCGAGGGCGCCTGCACGCTGATCCTGGAAGAGCTGGAGCATGCACAGGCGCGTGGTGCCACGATCCTGGCCGAAGTGGTCGGCTACGGCACCAACAGCGACGGCCAGCACGTCACCCAGCCCAGCGCCGGCACCATGGCCCAGGCGATGCGGCTGGCATTGGAAGACGCCGACCTGGCCGCCGATCGGATCGGCTACGTCAACGCGCACGGTACCGCCACCGAGCACGGCGACATCGCCGAAACCCAGGCCACCCACCAGGTGTTCGGCCCGGGCATGCCGATCAGTTCGCTCAAGAGCTACGTCGGCCACATGCTCGGTGCCTGCGGCGCGTTCGAGGCCTGGCTGAGCATCGAGATGATGCGTGACGGCTGGTTCGCCCCGACCCTGAATCTGCACGAGGTCGATCCGCGCTGCGGCGTGCTGGATTACATCGATGGCGAAGGCCGCGCGTTGCAGACCGACTACGTCATGAGCAACAACTTCGCCTTCGGTGGCATCAACACCTCGTTGATCTTCCGCCGCTGGCAGGACTGACCGCTGTTTCCGGCCTGCCGTGCGGGCCGGCCGTTTCCGTAGACCCCTCGCGTCCCACCAACAAGGAGAAAGTTGAATGCGTCGTTTTGCCCTGATGGCCGCCACCGCCCTGCTCGCCGTCGCCGTCGCCGGCACCGCCCAGGCCCGCGATACCCGCGTGGAGCAGTCGCTGCATGAGCTGGTCAATTCCGCCGAAGCCCGCAACGTCGGCATCGACGGCAGCGTGAAGTTCTATCTGGCCGGCGAGAAAGTCAGCGTGCTGCAGCGCCTGGGCGAGGATGTGACCAACAAGAAGACCAACGCCGCCAACAAGAGCGATGCCGACGCTTGCCGCTGGGTGGCCCTGTCGGCGCTGCGCGCGCTGCAGGACGGTGCCAAGTCGCGCGGTGCCAATGCGGTGGTCGACATCGTCAGCTATTACAAGAAGAACGAGTTCAAGAGCACCACCAACTACGAATGCTATGCGGGCGCGATCCTGGCCGGCGTGGCACTGAAGGGCACCTACGCCAAGGTGAAGTAAGCAGACACGGCCACCGCCTCACCCGGCGGTGGTCGGCTGCCCCTGCCAAAGCCGCCGCAGATACGCATTCATCACGGCGGCGCGGGCAGACTGCAGCGGCGCCCAGCTGAACGACATCGCGACATTGATGAACCTGACGCTGTCGCGCGACGGAAAACCGACGGTGGACAGTGCACGCGGCTTTCACCTGTGTCGGCTTTCCTCCACAATCATTGTCATTCACTACCCTGGGCAAAGCCCTGCGGCATGCAAGCCTACGTCTATAAAAGCCAACGCAAGCAGGACAGCTTCGTCTATCTCGCCGTTCGTGATGACTTCTCGGTCATCCCTGACGCGGTAAAGGCCTCGCTGGCGCCGTTCCAGTTCGTTCTCGAAGTGGCCCTGACTCCCGACCGTCGCCTTGCCCAGGTCGATGCCGCACAAGTGCGCCAGAACCTGACCGAGCGTGGATTCCACCTGCAGCTGCCGCCGCCCCCGTTGGCGCCGGTCCGGTTCCCGCGACGCAATGACTGACTCCCAACGCCCTCGCGCTGTTGCCTCCGCTGCCGCGCTCGGTGTGCTGCTGGCCCTGGCCGCGGCCGTCGGTGGCGTGCCCGGTGCGGTGTGCGCCGCGCTGGCCCAGCCGGCGTTCGCGCTGGCGGTATCGTGGTGGCGCCGGACGCGCCCGCTGCAGCCATTGCCCCAGGTGGCCCGCCACGACGCGCCCGCGCTGTTGGCGCTGTGGTCCCTTGGCCCGCTGCTGCTGACCCTGCTGGTGGCCTGGCCGCTGAGCGCACTGCACGACAGCGGCAGCCTGGCCGCCGTGCTTGGCCTGAGCGTGGCGGTCAGTGCCGCGCTGCTCGGGGTCTGGCGAACCTGGCCGTTGTGGAATGACGTGGAACGCAGCGAGGGCAGTCTGGCCCGGCATTGGCAGACCCTGGCCGGGCGCGACCTGACCGCCTGGCGCGGCTTGGCCGTGGCCGCACTGGTGGTGCTGGTGTGCGCGCTGGTGGTGCTACCGGCGTGGCCGGGCCTGGTGTCGGACGCGCTGCATTGGCCGATCGCCGCTGCGGTCGTGCTGCTCTCGCCCTTGGCGCACGTGCTGCTGCAGGCGATCTCGCCGGCGACGAGCCTGGGTGCGCCGGTGCCGGCCGAGACGCGCGGCGACCGCGCCGATCCCTTTGCCGAGCCATACCCCGAGTCCAAGCCGCTCGAATCGATCGGCCTGCACGAACAACAGCCGGCGCTGTATGACGCCGCGCGCAGCGGCCGGGTCGACCGCGCCCTGCAGCTGCTGCAGGCCGGCGCCGATCCGCACGGCCTGCCCGACCCGGCCTGGCGCGACCAGCGCAGCCTGGCGGTGCTCGCCGCGGTGCTGCCTGACCTGCGGCTGCTGCGTGAACTGATTGCCCGCGGCGTCGGGGTCAATGCGCCGCACCGCGGCATGACCCCGCTGCTGGCCGCCACCCGCGACAGCTGGCACGGCCGCCCCGAGGCGGTGATGACCCTGCTCGCCAACGGCGCCGACCCGCGTGCAGTGGACAGCGAAGGCAACACCCCCCTGCACCACGCCGCGCGCAGCTCCGATCCCGGCGTCGCCGCGTTGCTGCGCGACGCCGCTGCCGAAGTGGACGCGCTGAACGACGATGGCTGGTCACCGCTGGCGGTGGCCTGCCAGGTGGGCAACTGGCGCCTGGCCAAGTTCCTGCTGGAACGCGGGGCCAAGACCGAGCCGGCCGAGGGAACGCCCGTGCTGCTGGCGGCCGCGGGCACCGAAGAAGACGATCCCGCCGGTGTGCAGCTGCTGCTCAAGCACAAGGCCCGCGCCGATGCGCGCGACCGCCAGCGCCGCAGCGCGCTGCACGAAGCCGCGTTGGCCGGCCATGTCGACATCATCGATGTGCTGCTCGCCGCCGGCGCCAATCTGGAAGCCCGCGACGGACTGGCGCGCACGCCGTGGCTGGAAGCCGCGCGCGGTGGTCGGGCCGGCGTGGTCGAACACCTGCTGCCGCACCACCCCGATCTCAATGCGGTTGATGGCGAAGGCCGCAACGCGGTGCTGCTGGCCTGCATGGCCGACAACGTCTCGCCACTGCTGGTGCGCCGCCTGCGTGATCTGGGCATCGCCGTGGACGTGGCCGACCCGCAGGGCCGCCGTGCCGTGGATATCGCCGCCGGTGCCGGGCGCTGGGCGATCGTCTCGCTGCTGGATCCCGCCTATCCGCTGCCGTCCGCGGTCAGCGATGGGCTGGTGATGTCCGGCGACGGGGACACAGCCTCGCCCTCGCTGCCGGACCGTCCGCCACTGGAACTGCTGCGTGAAGCGCTGAGCTTCGGCAACGTGGAGGGCATGGCCGCGCTGGCCCGCCTGTGCGCGCCGGAGGAACTGGGTGCGCTGCTGCACGACGCCGAACTGGCGCTGGATCCGCAGGCGCTGGACTGGCTGCTCGCGCACGGCGCGGCGCCGGAAGTGCTGGATGCGTGCGGTGATACCCCGATGTTCGCGCTGCTGGCGCGGGGCATCGACGCGGTGCCGGCGCTGCAGGTGCTGCTGCGCCGTGGCGTGTCCCCGGCCGGTCGCGGTGGCCTGGCGCGTCTGCTGAGCGCCTGCGCCCAGCACGACCACGCCTCACGCGGGCTGGAACAGCTTGCACTTGAACTGCTGGAACGCGGCGCGGATCCGTTCGCGCCATCGCCGGCCGGCGATCCGCCGCTGTCGCTGGCCGTGCGGCTGGGCTGGCTGCGGCTGCAGCAGGCGCTGCTCACTCAAGGCGTGGACCGCGAAGCGCGCGACAGCCATGGCATGACCGCCCTGCATCTGGCCACCGCGCTCGCGCGCGAAGGCTCGATCAAGCTGCTGGTGCAGCAGGGCGCCTCACCCGAAGCCCGCGCCGCCGACGGCCAGACCCCGCTGGGCGTGGCGCTGTCGATCGGCCGCCGCGATCTGGCCGACTGGCTGGACTGGCGGGTGTGGCCGCTGCCGCGCCGCGCGTTGCGCGACGGCGACCTGCCGGCGGCCGCGATGGCCGGTGACGCCGATGCCGTGCGTCGCCTGATCGATCTCGGTTTCGCCGTGGATGTGGTCGACGCCCAAGGCTGCACCGCGCTGCTGCGTGCCGCCGGTGGCGGGCACCTGGCCGTGGTCGACCTGCTGCTCACCCGTGGTGCGAATCCGCAGCACGCCGCGGCCAGCGGTGCGACGCCGCTGTCGGCGGCGGTCAGCATGCGCCAGATCGATATCGTCTCGGCCCTGCTCGATGCCGGTGCCGAACTGGAATACCGCCTGCCGGGCGGGGTCACCGTGCTGATGCTGGCCTCGGCGCTGGGCCTGCCGGACATTGTTTCGCGTCTGCTCACCGCCGGTGCCAACGTCCATGCGGGCGATGCCCAGCAGCTCGGCCCGCTGCACTGCGCCGCGCTATACGGTTTCAGTGCGCGCGACCGCTCGCGTCTGCTGGCCCTGCTCGACACCCTGCTGCTGGCCGGCGCCGAACCGGACCAGGCCGCCGCCGGCTCGGTCACGCCGTTGCTGCTGCTGCTCGGCGCCCGCGCCGAACCGGGCACCGCCTGCGACGAGCAGATCGTGCTCGCCGCGGTGGAGCGCCTGCTGGACGAAGAGGTCTCGCTGGACGTGCGGGATCCGCGTGGCTTCGGCCCGCTGCATCTGGCGGCCCTGCACGGCCTGCCGCTGCTGGTGCAGCGCCTGCTGCGTGCCGGCGCCGACCCGGACGTGCGCGACGCACTCAACCGCAGCCCGCGCGAGATCGCGGTGATGCGTGGTTTCATCGACGTCGCCGGCGAATTCGAACCGCTGGTACCGGGCGTGTCCTCGATGGCCCGGTTCCTGCGCGATAACGGCTGAGCCCCGCCTGGTAGTGCCGGCCGCTGGCCGGCAGCGCTCAATGAGGCACGGGCAGGTGCACCTGCAGGTTCATCAACGCGGCGGGTTGCCGTCCACACCCTTCCCATCACTCTCCGCATCCGCCTCGAACAGATGCATCAGGTCCGCGCGCGCATCGCGCGAGGTCTGGATCACCGCCGCTTCGTCGTCGTAGACCAGGTACTGATCGCGCAGCAGCTTCTCGTCATGCTCGCGGAAGCGCTGCACATGGCTGCGTGCGGTCTCCACCGACATGCCGAGCGCGATCAGCATCCGTTCGCTCAGTTCCAGGCTGGTGCCGAACACCTCGCGGAACGGCTCGGCGGACATGTCCATCAGCCGCCACGCATGCTGGCGGTTGCGTGCGCGCACCAGCACCACCGCATCGGGATACATGCGCCGGATAAGCCGCGTGGCCCGCATGTTGGCGTCCGGATCATCCAGTGTGACCACGTATACGCGGATGTGCTCGCCGCCGGCGGCGCGCAGCATCTCCGGCCGGGTGGGGTCGCCGTAATAGAGTTTGTTGCCGAAGCGGCGCAGGTCCGAGACCGTATCCGGATTGGACTCCAGCGCCACGAACGGGATCTTCTGCGCGGTCAGCAGGCGCGCCACCACCTGGCCGAAGCGGCCCATGCCGGCGATCATCACCTGCGGCTGTACATCGGTGATGTCGACCTTGTCGGCGGGCTGGGCCGGCGCCTTGGGACCGTCATCGCGGCCCAGCAGGCGGATCAGGCCGATCATCAACAGCGGCGTGATCGCCATCGACAGGCCGACGATCGCCACCAGCCGATCATGGTTGGCACTGCCAAGCAGGTG
Source organism: Stenotrophomonas sp. TWI809 (assembly GCF_039673205.1). Classification (NCBI taxonomy): domain Bacteria; kingdom Pseudomonadati; phylum Pseudomonadota; class Gammaproteobacteria; order Lysobacterales; family Lysobacteraceae; genus Stenotrophomonas; species Stenotrophomonas sp. TWI809. Next base: position 98,887 of record NZ_JBDJLE010000004.1, read on the forward strand.
CGCGCGCTGGGCTTCGTTGAACACCACGAAGGCGAACTCGCCGCCCAGCCACAGCACGCTGCCCAGCAGCACCGCGTGGCGCGTGCGCAGCTTGGCCAGCTTGCCGATGCCGAACAGCAGGCCGAACTTGACCACCAGCAGGATCGCCACGCCGGCGGCGATCATCATCGGCTCGGCGACGATGCGGTCCAGGTCGATGCCCATGCCCACGGCGATGAAGAACAGGCCGAGCAGCAGGCCCTTGAACGGTTCGATCTGCGATTCCAGCTCGTGGCGGAATTCCGAATCGGACAACAGCACACCGGCCAGGAACGCGCCCAGGCTCGGGCTCAGCCCGGCCTCCTGCATGAACCATGCGGTGCCGAGCACGACCAGCAGCGCGGTGGCGGTGAACACCTCCGGGCTGCGCGTGCGCGCGATGATGTTGAACAGCCGGCGCAGCACCGGCCGTCCGCACAGGATCACCACCGCCAGCGCGCCGATCGCGATCGCCACGTCGTTCCACTGCAGAGTGTCGTTGCGCGCACCGCCGAGCAGCGGAATCGCCGCCAGCAACGGGATCGCGATCAGATCCTGGAAGAGCAGGATGGCGAAGCCCAGGCGCCCGTAATCGCTGTTGATCGCTTTGTGTTCGGACAGCAGCTGCAGCCCGACCGCCGTGGAGGACAGTGCCAGCGCGATGCCGACGATCAACGCGCTCTTCCACTGGAAGTGATCCAGCATCAGCAGGCTGCCCAGCACGAGGGCACTCAGCGCGACCTGCAGTGCGCCGGCACCGAACACCGAGCGGCGCATCACCTTCAGGCGGGCGGGCGACAGCTCCAGGCCGATCACGAACAGCAGCATCACCACGCCGATCTCGGCGGCGCTGAGGATGCGGTCGGCGTCCTGCACGAAACCCAGGCCATCCGGGCCGAGCACCACGCCAGCCGCCAGATAGCCAAGCACCGCGCCCAGGCCGAGTTTTTTGAACACCGGCACCGCGATCACCGCGGCCAGCAGCAGCACCAGGGCCAGCTCGAGCGCGCCGCTATGCATGGGGGAACCTGCTCATGGGGTCGTGTGCCGTGCGGGTGGAAAGCCTCCCCGGGCGGACCGGGGCCTGTGGCCGGGGCCACGCGCCATTATGCGACCGCGATGGGTGCGGAAGGCGACTCCCACCGGAACGGCGTCCCGCACAAGGGTTGACCTGCGTCACACCCGGGTCCAGACTGCCCGCCGCTGCTGGCGTCCGCCGTCGGCAGTAAACCCTTCCGGAGTCCCCAACCCATGTCCAGCGACAGTAGAAGTCGACCTTGCTCGACGCCAGCGATGGCCACCGCCTGACACGGGTCGGTTCGCCAGCGTTGGCGTCGCGCAATGCGATACCCACAGGCGAATACGATGAACCAGAAAGACCTGCTGCGCCCGGTGGCCGATGCCGCCTCGTTGAGCGCACCCCTCGATAATTTCAACACCGCCGATGCGGTGGAATTCCTCAACACGCTGAGCCTGTCGCGCGCCGCCGACACGCTGGCCGCGTTGCCGTTGCCGCGCGCGGTGAAGATGCTCGAGCAGCCCGAGCTCAACCGCGGCGGCGATCTCGTGGCGGCCATGCCGGTGGCCCGCGCCGCCGCCCTGCTCGGGCTGATGGCCGATGACCGCGCCACCGATATCGTCCACGAGCTGGACGAGGACGAGCGCGCGCGCCTGATCCCGCTGCTCAGCCCGGAGGCGCGCAAGGCGATCCAGCAGTTGCTGAGCTACCCGGCGCACACCGCCGGCGCGCTGATGACCACCGAGTTCGTCAGCGTGCCCTCGGACTGGACGGTCGGCCGCACCCTGCAGCACATCCGCGAGGTCGAGCGCACCCGCGAGACCGTCTACGCGATCTATGTGCTGGACCCGCACACCCGCGCGCTGGTGCAGGTGGTGACCATGCGCCGGCTGATCACCGGGCTGCCCGAGGAACCCATCCTCGACGTTGCCCAGGTCAACCCGCCGGTAACGGTGGAGGTGCAGCTGGATCAGGAAGAGGTGGCGCAGCTGATCCGCCGCCACGACCTGCTCGCGATTCCGGTGGTCGACGCGCAGCACCATGTGCTTGGCATCGTTACGGTGGATGACATCCTCGATGCCCTGATCGAAGAATCCACCGAGGACGTGCACAAGTTCGGCGGTATGGAGGCGCTGGAAAAGCCGTACATGCAGATCGGCTTCTTCGAGATGCTGCGCAAGCGGGCCGGCTGGCTGAGCGTGCTGTTCCTCGGCGAAATGTTGACCGCCAGCGCGATGCAGCACTACGAGGACGAGCTGGCACGCGCGGTGGTGCTGACGCTGTTCATCCCGCTGATAATGAGCTCGGGCGGCAACTCCGGCTCGCAGGCCACTTCGCTGCTGATCCGCAGCCTGGCCCTGCGCGAGCTGCGCCTGCGTGACTGGTGGAAGGTGGCGCTGCGCGAGGTGCCGACCGGCATCACCCTGGGCGCGATCCTGGGCGTGCTGGCGATCATCCGCATCGTGTCCTGGCAGCTGCTGGGCCTGCACGACTACGGCGAGCACTGGCAGCTGCTGGCACTGACCATCGGCGCGGCCCTGGTCGGCATCGTCACCTTCGGCTCGCTGTCCGGCTCGATGCTGCCCTTCATCCTCAAGCGCCTGGGCTTCGACCCGGCCAGCGCCTCGGCCCCGTTCGTGGCCACGCTGGTCGATGTTACCGGCCTGGTCATCTACTTCAGCATCGCCGCGATGATCCTGCGCGGCACCCTCCTTTGACAGGGACGGGGGGTGGTTAATAACCACCCCCGTCCCTGTTACTGTCTGATCGCATGAGCACCTACCACCTGCAAGCCGTCTTCCGCCCGCAGTCGGTCGCCGTGATCGGCGGCAGCCCACGTGAACGCTCCGCTGGCCGCGCAGTGATGCGCAATCTGCGCGGCACCGGCTTCACCGGCAAGGTGGCCTGGATCAATCCGCGTTACAGCGAGATCGACGGCATCCGCACCGTGAAGCGGCTCAAGGATCTGGACTGGGTGCCCGAGCTGGTGGTGATCACCGCCCCGGCCAGCATCGTGCCGCAGGTGGTGGCCACGGCCGCCGAGCGCGGTGTCAGCGCGGCGATCATTCTGACGGCCAACCTGGGCGAAGGCCCGGGCTCGCTGGCCGCGCAGGTGGAGGCCGCCGCCCGGCCCAAGGGCCTGCGTATTCTCGGCCCGCACTGCCTGGGCGTGATCGCGCCGCATGCACGCTTGAACGCCAGCATCGCCGCGCACTTCCCGCAGGCCGGCGATCTGGCCCTGATCTCCGAATCCAGTGCGATTGCCGCGGCCCTGGTGGAGTGGGGCGTGGCGCGCTCGGTCGGTTTCTCCGCCGTGGTCTCGCTCGGCGACACCCTGGATGTCGACTTCGGCGATCTGCTCGACTACTTCGCCACCGATTACCGCACCCGCGCGATCCTGCTGTACGTCGAGCACATCCGCGATGCGCGCAAGTTCATGTCCGCCGCGCGTGCCGCTGCGCGCGCCAAGCCGGTGGTGGTGGTCAAATCCGGCCGCCACATCCGCATCAATCCCGATGCCGATACCCACGTGCAGGCGCTGGCCAGCGCCGATGCGGTGTACGGTGCGGCATTCAACCGTGCGGGCCTGCTGCGCGTCAGCGCGCTGGATGAGCTGTTCACCGCGGCCGAAACACTGGGCCGGCTCGGCACCTTCCCGGGCCGTCGCCTGGCGATCCTGAGCAACGGCGGTGGGGTGGGGCGGCTGGCGGTGGACCAGCTGCTGGCCCTGCGCGGCAGCCTGGCCGAGCTGTCGCCGGCCACCGTCGCCCAGCTCGATGCGGTGCTGCCGCAAGGCTGGTCGCGCAGCAATCCGGTCGACATCGTGGTCGATGCCGATGGCGACCGCTACGCCGCGGCGATCGAAGCGCTGATGTCCGATACCGAGAACGACGCCGTGCTGGTGGTCAACGTGCCGACCGCGTTCACCTCCTCGGCCGATGCCGCGCAGGCCCTGACCCGCACGCTCGGCCTGCGCCCGCGCCACCACCGCGACAAGCCGGTGTTCGCGGTGTGGCTGGGCAACGACGATCGTGCCACCGCCACGCTCAATGCCGCGCGCGTGCCGACCTACCCGACCGAAGCCGAGGCCGTGCGCGGCTTCCAGCATCTGGTGCGCTACCGCGACGCGCAGGCCGCGTTGATGGAAACCCCGCCCAGCCTGCCCGAGGATTTCGTGGTCGATACCGCCGGCGCGCGCGCGCTGGTGGAGACCGCACTGGCCGCCGGCCAGCAGTGGCTGGACCCGATCGCCACCCACCAGCTGCTCAGCGCCTACGGCATTCCGTCCGCGCCGGTGATGCAGGCCAGTGATGCCCACGAGGCGATGGACCTGGCCCAGCCATTGCTGGAGCAGGGCGCCACGGTGGCGATCAAGGTGTTCTCGGCCGACATCCCGCACAAGTCCGATGTCGACGGCGTGCGTCTGAACCTCGGTACCCTGCAATCCGTGCATGCGGCGGCGACCTCGATCATCGCGCGCGCGCATGAAAAGCGGCCCGATGCGCGTATCGATGGCGTGCTGGTGCAGCCGACCATCGTGCGGCCCAAGGCGCGCGAGTTGATCGCGGGTATTGCCGATGACCCGACCTTCGGCCCGGTGATCGTATTCGGCCGTGGCGGCACTGCGGTCGAAGTGATCGACGACAAGGCGATCGCCCTGCCACCGCTGGACCTGCGCCTGTCGCATGAACTGATCGGCCGCACGCGGGTCTCGCGCATCCTCAAGGCGTACCGCGATGTTCCGGCCGCCGACGAACGCGCGGTTGCGCTGATCCTGGTCAAGCTCGCCCAGCTTGCCGCCGACATCCCCGAGATCCGCACGCTCGACATCAATCCGCTGCTGGCCGACCGCGACGGGGTGATTGCACTCGATGCGCGCGTGGCGATCGAACCGTCGCGCAAGCTGCACAAGGGCCGCGGCCACCCCCGTTTCGCGGTGTTTCCGTACCCGAAGGAGTGGGAGCGCACCATCACCCTGTCCGACGGCGCCCCCGCCTTTGTACGCCCGGTCCGCCCCGAGGACGACGCGCTGTTCCGTGCCTTCTTCGCGCGCGTCACCGATGACGACCTGCGGCTGCGCTTCTTCCAGTCGGTGAAGCACTTCAGCCACGAGTTCATCGCGCGCCTGACCCAGCTCGACTACGCGCGTTCCATCGCGCTGGTGGCCATCGACCCGCGCAGCGGCGACATGCTCGGCGCGGTGCGCCTGCACGCCGATGCGGACTACGACCGTGGCGAGTACGGCATCCTGATCCGCTCCGACCTCAAGGGCCACGGCATCGGTTGGCGGTTGATGGCGATCATGATCGAGTACGCCCAGTGGCTGGGCCTGAACATCATCGAAGGCCAGGTGCTGCGCGAGAACAGCACCATGCTGGCGATGTGCCAGAGCCTGGGCTTCAAGACCCGGCTCGACCCGGACGATTCGACGGTGATGGTGGTGACCCTGCCGGTGCAGGACGTACAGGTGCCGCAGGCGCCCGATCCTGCAACGCACTGAGCCGATCGCGGTACGGCGCGTGCACGTGGGCGGGGCGACAATACGGGATGACCGACCGCCTCCCCCTGCTGCTGCTCCCCGGCCTGCTCAACGACGCTGAACTCTGGCGTGCGCAGATCGCCGACCTGTCCGATATCGCCGACTGCATCGTGGGCGACCAGACCCGCGGCGAGACGATGCAGGCTGTGGTCGATGACGTGCTGGCGCAGGCACCGGCGCGCTTTGCCCTGGCCGGGTTCTCCCTCGGCGGTTTCGTCGCCCAGCAGATTCTGCGCACCGCGCCGGAGCGGGTGCTGCGGCTGGCCCTGATCGATACCTCGATCCATGCCGACTCGCCCGAGCGCGCCGCGCAACGGAGGACGCAGCAGGCAAGCGTGCGGCTGCCCGGAAAATTCCACGGCTTCGGTGACACGTTGATGCGCAGCTACATCGATGCCTCGCGGCTGGATGACGATGTGCTGGTGCAGCGCGTACGCGACATGACCGCGCGGCTGGGCGCGGAGGTGTTCCTGCGCCAGAGCGCACTGGACCGGGTGGATGGCCATGACGTGCTGGCCGGATACCGCGATCCGCTGTTGATCGTATGCGGTGCGAACGACCGCATCACCCCGCTGGCGATCAGCGAGGCGATGCATGCGCTGGTGCCGGATTCAACCCTGGTGGTGCTGCCCGATTGTGGCCATCTGGCCCCGATGGAGAAGCCCGACGAGGTCAGCGCGGCACTGCGCGCGTGGTTGCAGGGGTAGGTGCCGACCGTTGGTCGGCATGCCCACCACGCCCGACCAACGGTCGGGCGCTACCGGTCAATCCCAGGCTGGCGCAATCGCCTCAGGGTTCGCCAGGCGATGCCCGCGATCCAGCGTGGCGATCTGCGCCATGTCCTCATCGCTCAAGCGCAGATCGGCGGCCAACAGGTTGCCGGCCAGGTTGTCGCGCTTGGTCGAGGACGGAATCACCGCAAAGCCCTGCTGCAACGCCCACGCCAACGCGACCTGGGCCGGGGTGGCCTGGTGGCGCGCGGCGATGGCCTGGATCACCGGGTCCTTGAGCACTTCGCCGTAGGCCAGGCTCATGTAGGCGGTGACAGCGATGCCCTGTTCCTTCAGGAACGCGATCAGCGCGCGGTTCTGCAGGTAGGGGTGGACTTCGATCTGGTTGGTCGCGATCGCATCGGCACCGAGGATCTCGATGGCCTGGCGGGTCTGGGCGATGGTGAAGTTGGAGATGCCGATCTGGCGGGTCAGGCCCTGCGACTTGGCCTCGGCCAGTGCACCGAGATACTCGGCCATCGGCACCGCATCCTTCGGCGACGGCCAGTGGATCAAGGTCAGCTCGACGTGGTCGGTGCGCAGCTTGCGCAGGCTCTCGTGCAGGCTCTCCAGCAGCGCGTCGTGGTGGAAGTTGGCGATCCAGATCTTGGTGGTCAGGAACAGAGCTTCGCGCGCCACGCCGGACTCGGCGATGGCCTGGCCGACCTCGGCTTCGTTCTCGTAGATCTGTGCGGTATCGATGGCGCGGTAGCCGACGTCCAGTGCGTTGCGCACCGAGTCGATCACGGTCTGGCCCTTCAGGCGGAAGGTGCCGAGGCCGAAGGCGGGAATGCTCATGGAAACTCCTTCATGGGGTGAGGTGCAGGCTACGCCGTGCACCGTAAAGCGACGGTAGAGCCGACCGTTGGTCGGCTGTGGTTGCGTGGAACGAATCGTTGGTCGGCTGCTGTCACGGGTCCGCGACCGGGATCCCTCAATGCGCACTCACGGCGATGCCTTCGGCGCGGTCGGCCACCCCATCGCGGCGGTCCAGGCGGCCGCTCAACGCGGTCAGGCCAAAGGCGCCCATCACCACCAGCGCGCCCAGCCACGGGGTATGCATCAGGCCGAAGTGGTCGACCACCAGGCCCCCCAGCGAAGCACCGAGCGCGATGCCGACGTTGAAGGCGGCGATGTTCAGGCCCGACGCCACGTCGGCGGCCTGCGGGGCGAACCGCTGTGCCTGCTTGACCACGTACACCTGCAGGCCCGGCACGTTGCCGAACGCCACCGCACCCAGCGCGAGCACGGTCAGCAGCACCAACCAGGTGTTGTAGGCGGTGAAGGTAAGCAAGAACAGCACGGCGGCCAGCAACGCGAAGATCAGCTTCAGGGCCGGGATCGGGCCGCGGCGGTCGGCCAGGCGGCCGCCCCACAGGTTGCCGATCGCCACCGACACGCCGTAGACCAGCAGCACGCCACTGACCGCATTGGCCGAGAAACCGGTCACGTCCTGCAGGATCGAGGCCAGGTAGGTGAAGGAGAGGAAGGTGCCGCCGTAGCCGAGTGCGGTGATCGCATACACCAGCAGCAGGCGCGGCTGTGCGAGCACGGCGAGCTGCTGGCCGAACGTGGCCGGCGCGCTGCGCTGCAGGTTGCGCGGCACGAACAGCAGGCTGCCGATCAGCGCGATCACGCCGAGCGCGGCCACGGCCAGGAAGGTGGCCCGCCAGCCCAGGTGCTGGCCGATGAAGGTGCCCAGCGGCACGCCGGTGACCAGCGCCACGGTGAGGCCGGTGAACATGATCGCGATCGCGCTGGCGGCCTTTTCCTTGGGCACCACCGAGGTGGCGATGATCGAGCCGATCGAGAAGAACACACCGTGCGCCAGGCCGGTCAGCACGCGCGCCACGATCAGCGAGCCGTAGCCCGGAGCCATCCAGGCGATCACATTGCCGAGGGTGAACAGCAGCATCAGCGCGACCAGCAGGGTCTTGCGTGGCACCCGGCCGGTCAGCGCGGTGAGCACCGGCGCACCGACCGCCACGCCAAGCGCATACAGCGACACCAGCAGGCCGGCCGAGGGCAGGGTGACGCCGAGGTCGGCGGCGATCGTCGGGATCAGGCCGACGATGACGAATTCAGTCGTGCCGATGGCGTACGCACCCAGCGTCAACGCCAACAAGGCCAAGGGGATACCGCGGGACATGGACGGATACCGGTGGGGAGTGAGGCTGCGCAGTCTGCGCGCCGCACTCTTGCGGAAAAAGCGGCCTTCACGCCAATCACTGTTGCTCCATGGTCAATAATGGAGCCTCTCCGCCGGGCCGCCGCCATGAAAACCACCCTCGATGAGATGCAGGCCTTCATCGCCGTGATCGACAGCGGGTCGATCACCGCCGCCGCCGAACAGCTGGGCCAGACCACCTCCGGGGTCAGCCGCGCGCTGGGTCGGCTGGAAGAAAAGCTCGGCACCACCCTGCTCACGCGGACGACCCGTCGCCTGCAGCTGACCGAGGAGGGCGACGCTTTCCTGGCCCAGGCCCGCGCGATCGTGGCCTCGGTGGAAGCGGCCGAAGAGCAGATCGCCGCACGCCGTCAGCGACCGGCCGGGCGCCTGCGCGTGGATGCGGCGATGCCGTTCGTCCTGCACGTGATCGCCCCGCTGGTGGCCAGCTACCGCGCGCGCTATCCCGAGGTGGCGCTGGAGCTCAACAGCAGCGAGCGCTACATCGATCTGCTGGAGCGGCGCACCGATGTGGCCATCCGTATCGGGCCATTGGCCGATTCCACCCTGCATGCGCGGCCGCTGGCCCACAGCCGGCTGCGCGTGATGGCCAGCCCGGCGTATCTGGAGCAGCACGGCACCCCGCGCGACGTGGCGGCACTGACCGAGCACACCCTGCTCGGCTTCAACGAGCCTGACTCGCTCAACCACTGGCCGCTGCCCGGCGCGACCGACGCGCTGCTGCACGTGCGCCCGGCGGTGGCGGTCTCCAGCGGCGAAACACTGCGCCGGCTGGCGCTGGAAGGGGTCGGGATCGTCAGCCTGTCTGATTTCATGACCCACCGCGACCGCGAAGCCGGCGCCCTGGTGCAGGTGCTGCCGGATATCACCGTGGAGGTCCGCCAGCCGATCCACGCCGTGTACTACCGCAACACGGCGGTCTCGGCGCGGATCAGCTCCTTCCTCGATCACCTGGCCGAGGCCATGGTGGGTACCCCCTACGTCCGGTAGTGCCGGCCGCTGGCCGGCGCCATTCCGATGCGTGCTGCGTGCGGTTGCCGGCCAGCGGCCGGCACTACCGCTGCATCACGCCGCGCGGGCCAATCCGCTCACCACACCGCGCCCGGCATCCAGCACGAACACATCCACCGCCGCATTCAAGGCGACGGCCTGCTCTTCCATGCTGCGCGCTGCCGCCGAAGCTTCTTCCACCAGCGCTGCGTTCTGCTGCGTGGTCTCGTCCATCTGCACCACGGTCTGGTTGACCTGCTCGATCCCGGCGGACTGTTCCTGCGAGGCCGCTGCGATGTCGGCCATGATGTCGGTGACGCGCTGCACACTGCCGACGATCTCGCCCATGGTCTGCCCGGCCTGCTGCACCAGCGCGGCACCGCTGTCGACATCGGCGACGGATTGATCGATCAGCCCCTTGATCTCCTTGGCCGCGCTGGCCGAGCGCTGCGCCAGCGTGCGCACTTCGCTGGCGACCACCGCAAAGCCGCGGCCCTGCTCGCCGGCGCGCGCCGCTTCCACGGCAGCGTTGAGCGCCAGGATGTTGGTCTGGAACGCGATGCCGTCGATGACGCTGATGATCTCGGCGATCTGCCGCGACGAGGCCTGGATCGCCCCCATCGTCGTGACCACCTGGCCGACCACCTCACCGCCTTGCGAGGCGACCGAGGCGGCGTTGAGCGAAAGCTGGTTGGCCTGGCGCGCGTGCTCGGCGTTCTGGCGCACGGTGGAGGTGAGTTCCTCCATCGAGGCGGCGGTTTCTTCCAGGTTGGCGGCCTGCTGTTCGGTACGGCGCGACAGGTCGCTGTTGCCCGCGGCGATCTCGCCGGCGGCGGTCTGGATCGATTGCGCGGCGTGCTTGATGTCGCCGACGATGGTGGTCAGCTGACCGGTGGTACGCGCCATGTCATCGCGCATGCGCGCGAACACCCCGTGGAAGTCGCCGCGCATGCGCGCGCTGAGATCACCCCCGGCGATCGCCTGCAGCACGCGCGAGACCTCGCCCAGATCCTGCTCGGTGGTCTGCATCAGGCGGTTGAGACCGCCGACCATCTCGCCGAAGTCGTGCTGGTAGCGTGCCTCATCGCCGCGCTGGCTGAAATCGCCCACGGCCGCTGCCGCCGCCAATCGTTTGATCTCGGCATTGATGGCACCGAGGTTGGCCTTGGCGGTATCCAGCGCCTGGGTGATCACCGCCTTCTCGCCGGGCAGGCGTTCCATGTCCACCGATAGATCACCGACCGCGTAGTGGCCCATGATCTCGATCGCCCGCAGCTTCACCTGGATGTGGTTGGCGACCAGGGTGTTGGTGTCGCTGACCATCTGCCCATAGCCGCCCGGGAATGCCGTGGCGTCCATGCGGTAGCTGATCTCACCGGCGTCGTGGCGCTGCGCCATCGTCGCCTGCGCGGCCAGCACGCCCTTCAGGGTCTGGGTAACCTCGCGCATCGCGGTGCCAAGGCGACCGATCTCATCGCCGCTGCGCACCACCACCACATGCTCCAGATCGCCGCGTGCCACCGCGCGGGCTGCGGCTTCGACCGCGACCACCGGGGCGATCACCGCGCGCCGCAGCCACAGGGTGAGCACGGCCAGCAGCACCAGCGCCGCCAGCGCCGTGACCATGGCCGAGGCGACCAGCGCGGCGCGGGCGCGCTCGGCCGTTGCACCGGTCTCGTACTCGGCTCGTTCGCTGGCGCGCGCGGCCAAGGCATCCAGCGTGGCGCCCACGGCGCGGTCGGCGCCGCGCACCAGCGCGTCGCCGGCCTGGGTGTCATAGCCACTGGCCGCGAATGCCTCCAACGCGCCGCGGTAGCGGGCCTCCAATGCGCGGTGCTCGGCCAGGAACCGGTTGGCCAGCGTGCGTGTCTGTTCATCGCGGCTGGTCGCCAGCGTGCCGGCCAGGGCTTCAATGCGGCGTCCTTCCGCATCGAACGCCGCCAGGTGGCGCTCGCGCAGCGCCTCATCGGCGCCCCGGATCAACACGTTCTTCCACTCCTGCACCTGCAGCCGGAACTCGCGCTGCAGCAGCTCGGCCTGCGCTTTGCGGGCGACCTCGACGGGCACCTCGGCCGACAGGTTCCGCCAGGCCGACCCCAGCCCGGCCAGGGCCGCCAGCACGATGATGACCAGGCCGAGCGACAGCGCGCCCAGCAGTTTGAATTGAAGACTCAGGGCGCGTGGACGCGCCGGTGCGGAGGACGTCATGGGAAATGAAAAGTGGGGAAGGGCAATGCGGTATCGGTCTGCCTAAAGCAGGCTGAAGTGCGACGCCAATCACGGTTGCCGTTCCATTAAACGTTGTGACGATGGCGTGTAGATTAATTTTGGTCGCATATGGAACGAAACAGGACTGGACACGCAACCAATATGTAACTAATGTAGTTACATGAAATCCAGCAACCAGTTCTCAGACGCCTTGCACGTGATGGCCCATCTGGTCGGCCAGGACGGTCCGCGCACCTCCGAGCAGCTCGCCACCTGCCTGCCGACCCATCCCGTGGTGATCCGCCGTCTGCTGTCGGCCCTGAACAAAGGCGGCCTGGTGACCACCGTGCGTGGCCACGGGGGCGGCGCCCAACTCGCCCGGGAGCCGGCGCAGATCACCCTGCACGACGTGTATGTCGCCATCGGTGCGCCCGCCCTGCTGCACACCGGCGCGCGCGAGACTGGGCGCGGCTGCCCGGTGCAGCGCGTGGTCAACGAGGCGCTGGACGACAGTTACCGCCAGGCCCAGGCGCTGCTCGAGGCCCGCCTGCGTGACACCACCCTGGCCACGCTGGGCGAGGAATTCGCCCGCCACCTGGCCCACCATGCTGCAGGAGTTCCCCATGAGGTTTGATGCGATTGTCGTCGGCGGCAGCTTCGCCGGCCTGTCCGCTGCCCTGATCCTGGCGCGTGCGCGCCGCGAGATCCTGGTGATCGACAGCGGCCTGCCCCGCAACCGCTTCGCCGCCCATTCCCAGGGCGTGCTGGGCCAGGATGGCATCGCCGGTGCCGAGCTGCTGCGCAACGCCAAGGCGCAGCTGTTGGACTACCCGACGGTGCGCTGGGTCAACGATACGGTCAGCACGGCCGAGCCGACCGTGGATGGTTTCGTGGTCGGCACCGCGAACGGTGACACCTGGGGCACGCGCAAGCTGCTGCTGGCCACCGGCATCGCCGATGAACTGCCCGAACTGCCCGGCCTGGCCGAGCGCTGGGGCCACAGCGTGGTGCACTGCCCGTACTGCCATGGCTATGAAATCGGCGGCGGCGCGATCGGCCTGCTGGGCGGGCATGAGAAATCCGCGACGATGGCCGCGTTGCTCGCGGACTGGGGCAACGTCACCCTGTTCGCGCACGGCATGACACTGGCACCGGAAGAACGCGCTGCCCTGCAGCACCGCGGGGTCAGCATCGAGCACGAGGCTGTGATCGGTCTCGAAGGCGAGGCACCGGCGCTGAGCGCTGCCGTGCTCGCCGATGGCCGCCGGCTTGAACTGCGCGCGCTGTTCGTCACCGCGCGCCAGCACATGGCGACACCCCTGGTGGAACAGCTGGGCTGCGTGCTGGAGAACAGCCCGATCGGCGTGCTGGTCCAGGTCGACCCGGGCAAGCAGACCAGCGTGCCCGGCATCTATGCCGCAGGCGATGCAACGCTGGTCGGCAACATCAGCCTGGCCAGTGCCGAAGGCGTGCGCGCCGGCGTCAGCCTGCACCACGCGCTGGTCGCCGAAGACAGCCGGGCCAGCCGATAAGGCGAGGGCGCTCGGCCGGGCCGGAAACCGAGCGCCCGCCCCACACGGAAACAGCCGCCCTGCGGCGGCTGTCCGTCATACGTGGCGGTGGGCTCAGGCCTGTTCGGCGCTCGCCGCATCCAGCTGCTGCACATCCTGCGCCGACAGCGCGACCTTCGCGGCGGCCAGCACATCGTGCAACTGCTCGACACTGGTGGCGCTGACGATCGGCGCGGTGATGCCTGGACGGGCGATCAACCACGCGATCGCGATCTGCGACGGGCTCACGCCATGCGTGCTGGCGATGTCGTCCAGTGCGCCCAGGATGCGCAGGCCACGCGGATTGACGTACTTGTCCACCACGCTCTGGCCGCGCGCGCTGCTCTTGCCCGCATCGGCGGCACTGCGGTACTTGCCGCTGAGGAAGCCGCTGGCCAGCGAGTAGTAGCTGATCACGCCGAGCTGCGCTTCGCGCACTACCGCTTCCAGCCCGGCTTCGTAACCGGCGCGGTCGTACAGGTTGTACTCCGGCTGCAGCGTTTCATAGCGCGGCAGTTTGTAGTCGGCCGAGACCCTCAAGGCATCGCGCAGGCGCTCGGCGCTGTAGTTGGAGGCACCGATCGCGCGCACCTTGCCCTGTTCGATCAGGCGACCGAAGGCGGCCAGCGTGGATTCCAGCGGGGTGGATTCATCATCTTCGTGCGCCTGGTACAGATCGATCACGTCGGTCTGCAGGCGGCGCAGCGAATCCTCCACGGCGGCGGTGATGTTGTCGGCCGACAGGCCCGGGTGTTCGGACCACTTGGCCACCTTGGTCGCCAGCACCACCTTGTCGCGCTTGCCGCTGTGCTTGAACCAGCGGCCCAGAATGGTTTCCGACTCGCCCCCCTGGTTACCGGGCACCCATGCCGAATAGACATCGGCGGTATCGACCAGGTTGAAGCCGGCCTCGACGAAGGCATCGAGCAGGGCGAAGGAGGTCTTCTCGTCCGCACTCCAGCCGAAGACATTGCCGCCGAAGGCGATGGGGGCGACATGGAGGCCGGAACGACCGAGTTCGCGCGTAGCAGTCATGGGTGATGTTCTCCCTGGGAATCGTTTCCACAGAATACGGCCGGGGGGGTGACAGCGTTGCGGCAGCAGGCACAAAACAGTGTTCTGGATTGCTGCGTCGCACTAACGCTTTGTGAACACCTGTGCACGCTTGGCTGCTAGTCTCGCCGCATCCCGTTACTGGAAGCCCCGCCGATGAAAGCCCGTTCGTTGACCTGTGCCTGCCTGTTCACTGTCTCCACCCTGATGCTTGCCGCGCCCGCGATGGCGATCAAGCCCGCCGGCCCGAACGCGCAGGTCGCGATCACCCCGGCCGTGCAGAAGGCCGTGCAGGACAATCGCCGCGATCCGGCCAACGTCAAACGCGACGCGTACCGCCATCCGGCGCAGACGCTGTCGTTCTTCGGTGTCGCGCCGGGCCAGACCGTCATCGAAGTCACTCCGGGCAGCGGCTGGTATTCGGAAATCCTCGCGCCGCTGCTGCACGACAAGGGCCAGTACGTCGCCGCCGTGGTCGACCCGATGGCCGTGGCGGAGGGACGTGGCCGCGACTACCAGCAGCGCAGCCGAGATGGGCTGGACAAGAAGTTCGCCGGCAACGCTGCTGTGTTCGGCAAGAGCCGCGTGGTCGCCTATGACCCGAAGGCCCCGGTCTTTGGCCCGGCCAACTCGGCGGACGTGGTGCTGACCTTCCGCAACGTGCACAACTGGCGCAGCAGCGGCCAGGCCGAAGGCATGTTCAAGGGCTTCTTCTCGGTGCTCAAGCCGGGCGGCGTGCTCGGCGTGGTGGAACACCGTGCCAAGGCCGATGTACCGGCAGACGACAAGACCGGTTACGTGGGCCAGCAGCAGGTGATCGCGATGGCCAAGGCCGCCGGTTTCGAACTGGCCGGCAGCAGCGAGATCAACACCAACCCGCGCGACACCAAGGATTATCCGAACGGCGTGTGGACGCTGCCGCCGACCAACCAGCATGACGCGGCCGATGAGGCCAAGTACCAGGCGATCGGCGAAAGCGACCGCATGACGCTGCGCTTCGTGAAGCCGGGCAAGTAAGCGACCCGCATAAGACACCGCGCGCGGGCCATGGCCTGCGCGTCCTGTTCGAGATGAAGACCATCGGCTGACGCCGTCTGGATCGCGGCGGCGGCACGGGGATGGGACAATGGGCCATCCCCGTGCCGCTGTTGCCCCGATGCTGATCGCCTTCAACAAACCGTTCAACGTGCTGTGTCAGTTCACCGACCGCAGCCAGCCGCCGCGCGCGACCCTGGCCGGTTTCGGGCTGCCACCGGCGGTATACGCGGCTGGCCGGCTGGATTACGACAGCGAAGGCCTGCTGTTGCTCACTGATGACGGCGGCCTGGCACACCAGTTGACCGATCCGCGTCACAAGGCGGACAAGACCTATTGGGTGCAGGTGGAAGGCACAGTGACCGATGCGCAGCTCCAGGCGCTGCGCCGTGGCGTGCTGCTCAACGATGGCCCCACATTGCCGGCCGGTGTCGAGCGCTTGGAGCCGCCACCTGAACTGTGGCCGCGCACGCCGCCGGTGCGCTTCCGCAAGACGGTGCCCGATGCGTGGCTGGCGATCACGCTGCGCGAGGGCCGCAACCGGCAGGTGCGACGCATGACCGCGGCGGTCGGCCTGCCCACGTTGCGCCTGGTGCGTATCTCGATGGGCGCGCATGCGATCGGCGATCTGCAACCCGGCCAATGGCGGCAGATCGGATAATAAAAAACCGCCGGCAGAGACCGGCGGTTTCGATGCACGTGCGGTAACGCGTCAGCGGATCAGGCGTCGCTGCCGATATCGCTGGTTTCGTCCACCACGGTGTCGTTGCGGCGGTTGCGGGCGCTGATGCGCTGCGCCTGGCCGTTCACCACCCCACCGTTGGCGAGCTTCTTCTTCTGCTGCTTGCGGTACAGCGCATAGCCCAGCAGGCCCACGCCGACAGCGGCGGCGGCGATGGTCACGGCCGGATTGCGGCGCACCACCTTGGCGGCGACCTTGCTGCCGGTCTTGACCGCGCCGAGTGCGGCACCGGTCTTGATCCAGTCGGTCGCCTGCGGCCCGAAGTGACGCAGGTTGCTGCCGGCATGCTTGAGGCCGTCACCAGCGCTGCTGGCAATGTCCAGGGCACGCTCGAGGGCGCGGTCGGTAATCACAGTCAATCTGCTCATGGGGGGTCCTTGCCTAAAGGTTCTGATCCAGTGTCGCGCGGTGGCCGTGTAGGGCGTGTTATCCATTTGCTACGGCCGGATCACGACTGTAGCCGGTTCCCCGCGCTGCGCGCGCCACGTGCCAGGCGATGGTCAGGTGACAGCCATGAATGCGCGCATCGGGTGAGGAATGGGCGGCCTGCTCACGTGCCGCGCGGCTTGGCGCGGTGTGTTGCGTTCGCCGTCCAAGGATCGTCCGGCCACGGATGCCGGGGATACCGCCCCTTCATTTCCTTCTTCACCTCGGCGTAGGTGTTCGCCCAGAAATTGCGCAGGTCCTGGGTGACCTGCAGCGGGCGGCCGCCCGGGGAGAGCAGATGCAGCGTCAGCGGGATGCGGCCATCGGCGATGCGCGGGGTGTCGCTCAGGCCGAACAGTTCCTGCAGCTTGACCGCCAGCACCGGCGCCTGCGGCGTGACGCCATCGGCATCGAGCGTGTAGTGGATCGGGCGCTCCATCCCCGAAGGCACGGTGATGCGGACCGGGGCATGGCGATCGATCAGCTGGCGTTGCGCCCACGGCAGCGGTGACTTCAGCGCTTCACCCAAGCTGGATTCGTCGAGCGCGTCCAGGCGGGTCCTGCCGTTGAATGCGGGAGTCAGCCAGGTCGGCAGCGTCGCCAACAGCGCTGCGTCGGAGACATCCGGCAGTTCCAGCGCCGGCATCCATGCGCGCACCGCCAGTGCACGGGCCTGCCACTGGCGCAGCCCTTCGGTCCACGGCAATGCGTCCAGCCCCAGTTCGGCAACCGCATCGGTCAGCGCCTGCGCGGCGTGCGCAGGATCCACGCGACCGGCCGAGCGGCTGTCCAGCACGATGCGATCGAATCGAGTCTCGCGTCGCGCGACCAGCGCACGCTTCTCAGCATCCCAGCGGACCACGTCTTCCTGTTTGAAGCGATCGGGGAAATCACGGCGCAGGCGGTTCTCGTCCACCGGCGCGGCGCGCAGCAGCAACGCGTCGCGTGCTTCGTAGCGCAGCTCCACCGCGACCAGCCACGGCTCGCCACGCAGATCGCTGGGATCGAACAGGCGCGCGCTGCGGCCATTGGCCAGCAGATAGCGCAGCGGATCGGTCGGATGGCGGGCAGCAATCCGGTCCGGAAATGCATGGGCGAGCAGGTCACCGAGTTGATGCGCCTCGACCGACGCAGGGGGCGCGGCCTCACAGCGCAGGCGTCGCCGCCATTGCTTGCTGGCCGCATCGATCGCAGCCAGGCCCCCGCGGTTGGCATCGTGCGGCACGCGCCCCTGGCGGAACGCCGCCAGCGCACGCCACCGCGCAGCGAGTGCATCCCCCCCTTGCCGCAGCGGGTCGCGCGCTTCCACCAGCGCGGCCAGATCGCAGGCCAACGCCTGTTCGACACCCGCGCCGGCCGCCATCAGCATCGCGGCCAGCCGCGGGTGCGTACCGAGGGTCAGCATGCGCCGGCCCAGCGGGGTCAGCGTGCCGCTGCCGCTGAGCGCGCCCAGGCGCTGCAGCAGTTCACGGGCGGCGGCCAATGCACCGGCCGGCGGGATATCGACGAAGCGCAGGTCGTCACTGCCCCAGGCGGCCAGCTCCAATGCCAGCGAAGCCAGTTCCACCTGCGCGATCTCGGGCCGCCGCTGCGTCTCCAGGCGTTGCGACTGTGGCCACAGCCGCCATGCCCAACCCTCCGCAACGCGGCCGGCGCGGCCGGCACGCTGATCGGCCGAGGCCTGCGCGATGTTCACCACATCCAGACGCGCAAAGCCGCTGTTGGGGTCGTAGCGCGGCTCGCGTGCCAGACCCGCGTCGATCACCACCCGCACGCCGGGCAGGGTCACCGATGACTCGGCCACGTTGGTGGCCAGCACCACACGCCGGCGACCGCCGGGATCGGGCTGCAGCACCTGCGATTGCTGGTCCACCGGCAGTTCCCCATGCAGCGGCAGTACCTGCACGGCCGAATCCAGCACGGCCTGCAGCGCAGTCTGCACGCGCGCGATCTCGCGCTGCCCGGGCAGGAACACCAGCACGTCGCCAGGATGTTCGGCCAAGGCCTGCTCCACCGCGCGCCGTGCCTGCGGTTCCAGTGCCTCGTCGCGACGGGCGGGGAAATGCGCGATCGTCACCGGGAAGCTGCGGCCTTCGCTGCTCAATCGGGGCGCATCGAGGAACTGCGCCAGCCGCTCGCCATCCAGCGTGGCCGACATCACCACGATGCGCAGGTCCTCGCGCAGCTGCGACTGCACATCCAGCGCCAGGGCAAGGCCGAGATCGGCGGCCAGATGGCGCTCGTGGAATTCATCGAACAGCAGCGCCCCCACGCCTTCCAGCAACGGGTCGTCCTGCAGCATCCGGGTCAGGATGCCTTCGGTCACCACCTCGATGCGGGTTCGCGCCGAGATCTTGTTCTCGAAGCGGATGCGGTAACCGACGGTCTCACCGACGTCCTCGCCCCGCTGGCGCGCCATGAACTGCGCGGCGCTGCGGGCCGCCACGCGGCGCGGCTCCAGCATGAGGATCTTGCGGCCTTCCAGCCACGGCGCTTCCAGCAGGGCCAGCGGTACCTGGGTGGTCTTGCCGGCGCCAGGTGGCGCTTCCAGCACCAGTCGGGTGCCGCGCTCCAGCGTGGTCAGGATCTGCGGCAGCAGTGTGGAGATGGGAAACATCGGGGTACGCATGACACAAGGATACGGCGTCCGCCGCGCGCGCATTGCCAGCGGGCGTTCGGCGTGTTCCCCTGTGCCGCCCTGGAACCCTGGAGACCCGGATGCGCTGCGCGGTAGGTGTGCTGTTGTGGTTGACCGCAGGCGCGATGGCGTCGTTCACGGCCCTCGCTGCCGCGCCTGCCGCCACGGAGGCGGATACGGCGCTGCACGCGCCGTACGATGGCAATCACTGGGCGGTGCTGGCGCGGGCGCAGATCCAGGCGCGCTACCTGCCGGCGGGGTTGAGCGATGACGGCGCGATCCTGCGCGCCGTGGCCGATGGCACGTTGCGCGAAGCGGTGTACCCGAGTCTGCAGTTGGCCGACGATGTTGCCTTCATCACCTTGAAGGCACTGGCGCGCAGCACCTTGGACCGGCGCAAGGACATTCTGGGGCTGTGCCGGCGGACGGTCGGTTTCCATCTGCTGCTCGACGACACCGGTGACTGTGCTGACGATGCCGCGCGCCGCCTGCGGTTCGAGGCCGCCGCCGGCGGAGCGGTGACGTGCCGTGACTGCGCAGCGCTCGGCCTGCCCACGCGGTGGGAGCGCCATGATCGCCCCACGCGCGGGGCGTCCGATTGAGCCTGCCGGGGCGCAGGTACAATGGCCGGGTTTCCCGTCCTGCAGCAGCCCCATGCAACTGATCGATATCGGCGCCAACCTCACCCATGATTCCTTCGATCGCGACCGCGACGCCGTGCTGGCGCGTGCGCGCGAGGCCGGGGTGGTGCAGATGGTGATCACCGGCGCCAGCCGCGAGCACTCGCCGATGGCGCTGGATCTGGCCCGCCAGCATCCGGGGTTCCTGTACGCGACCGCGGGCGTGCACCCGCACCATGCGGTGGAATACACCGACGAATGCGATGCAGAAATGCGCGCGCTGCACGCCCATGCCGAGGTGGTGGCGGTAGGTGAGTGCGGGCTGGATTACTTCCGTGATTTCTCCCCGCGCCCGGCGCAGCACCGTGCCTTCGAGCGTCAGCTGCAGCTCGCCGCCGAGAACGGCAAGCCGCTGTTCCTGCACCAGCGCGACGCGCATGCCGATTTCATGGCGCAGATGAAGAATTTCGAGGGCCGGCTTGGCCCGGCGGTGGTGCACTGCTTCACCGGCGAGCGCCAGGAGCTGTTCGATTACCTGGACCAGGACTGGTACATCGGCATCACCGGCTGGTTGTGCGATGAACGCCGTGGCGCGCACCTGCGCGAGCTGGTCAAGCACATCCCGGCCAACCGGCTGATGATCGAGACCGATGCACCGTACCTGCTGCCGCGTACGCTCAAGCCATTGCCGAAGGACCGTCGCAACGAGCCGATGTTCCTGTCGCACATCGTCGAGGAACTGGCACGTGATCGGGGCGAAGACGTGGAGACCACGGCCGCCAACGCGACGGCGGCTACGCGCGCCTTCTTCCGGTTGCCTGACGCGGCCTGAGCGGGCAGGTACCGACCGTTGGTCGGTACGCGTGTCGGACCCCGCATTGGTACACCGCACCCACGACCGACGGTCGTGGGCTACCGCAGCGCGGAGCGTCCGTCGCCGTGAACCCAGGCGTCGTCCAGCCCTTCGCGATAGGTCGTGAAGCGCGGCTGCCACCGCAATGCGGCGCGCGTGGTGCGGCCGTCGATGCGCTTGTGGCTGGTGTAGAAGCGGCGCAGTGAGGCGGCCACCGCCGGTGCGTCCCACGCCTGCGCGGCGGGCGGCGGCAGCCCACTCAGCGTTGCGGCGTAGCCCAGCACGTCCTGCGGCGGCGCCGGTTCGTCATCGCTCAGCAGGTATAGCGCATGGCCGTCGGCCCGCTGCATCGCCGCCAGCACGCCGCTGGCCAGATCCTCCACATGCAGCCGGTTGAACACCAGCCCCGGCCGTACCACGTGCTTCGCCTTGCCCTGCGCCAGCTGGACCAGCGCATTGCGCCCGCGCCCATACAGGCCAGGCAGCCGGAACACGGCCGAGGCGAGGCCGCGGGCCTGCGCGAGGGCCTGCCACTGCTGTTCGGCATGCAGCCGTTTCAGGGCGGTCTCATCAGTCGCATCGGCGATGGACGTCTCAGTGACCCGGCCGCCAGCGCGGTCGGCGTACACCGCCGTCGAGGAGAGATAGCCGACCCAGCGCAGGGCAGGGCTGTCACTCAGCGCCTCGGTGAGCAGGCGCAAGGCCGGGTCGCCCTCGGCATCCGGTGGCACGGTGCAGACAAGGGCCTCGGCCGTGCGGATCGCCTCGCGCAGGTCCGCGCTGATCGGTTCGCCGGCGACGAGGCGGTGGCGGACCCATCCATCGTCCGGCGCATTCGCAGGATCACGCACGGTGCCGCTGCAGGCCACGCCGTGCGCGTGCAGCAGCGCGGCCAGATGCCGGCCGCTGTAGCCCAGGCCCAGCACCAGCACGCGGGAGGGCAGCGTGGCAGGCATGGTGCTCAGGCGCTGCGCAGGCGCTGGTAGGCCTGCAGGTGCGCATAGGCCACCGCCAGCAGCGGCGCCGCCTGTCCGGCTGCGCGTGCACGCACCAGCATGTCGCCGACGATATGCTCGGCCTCCACCTGCTGGCCGGCCTCCAGATCGCGCAGCATCGAGGCCTTCAAGGCCGAGCCGGCCTGGGTGGTCGCCGTCAGCGCGATCTCGCGTGCCTTGGCCGGAATCGGCTCGCCAGCCGCCTCGGCAACGGCCACGCATTCGTCGTACAGGCCGCGCACGATCGCCGCACCGTCATCGGTGGCCACGATCGTGCCGACATCGGCGCGCATCAGGCACGTCGCCGCCGCCAACGTGGTCAGGAAGGTGTACTTGATCCACTGCTCCTGCCCGATGGCATCGGTGGCGACGTGGTCCACCCCGGCCTGCACACAGGCTGCCGCCAACGCCAGCACGCGCGCGCTGCTGCCGGTGCCGTCGCGCTCGCCGAAGGTCAGCTTGGCCGCCGGCGCCAGGTGCAGCACCGCACCATCGGCGGCCTTGGTCGCGCTGATGAAGCACAGCCCGCCCAGCACCGCGTCGCGGCCGAAGCGCGCGTCGAGATCGGCGTAATGGCGCAGCCCGTTGAGGATCGGCAGCACCGTGGTGCGCGGGCCGACCGCCTGGGCGATCGCCTCGATCGAACTGGCCAGGTCGTAAGCCTTGCAGCTCAGGATCACCAGATCGAACGGCTCGGCGCTCGCCAGTGCGGGCAGCGCCTCGGCGGTGACGTGCTTGACCGGGAACGTCGCATCGCCCAGCGGGCTGCGCAGCACCAGGCCCTCGCGCGCCAGCTGCGCCGCACGCGCGGGACGCACAAGAAACGTCACATCCACACCGGCCTGGGCCAGCCGACCACCGAAGTAACCACCGGTTCCGCCGGCGCCGAGGATCAGGAGGCGCATCAGCTGCGCATCCCCACGCCCCGCTTCAACAACCACAGCGCCAGCGCGGTCAATGCGACCACGAAGCCGATCATCAGCGCGTAGGCCACCCACAGCGGCACGTCGCTGGTGCCCAGCAGCCCGTAGCGGAACGCGTTGACCATGTAGAAGATCGGGTTGGCGTGCGTGGCCGCTTCGGCCCAGGTCGGCAGCAGCTTCACCGAATAGAACACGCCGCCCAGGTAGGTCAGCGGGGTCAGGATGAAGGTCGGCACGATCGCCACATCGTCGAACTTCTTCGCGTACACCGCATTGATGAAGCCGGCCAGCGAGAAGATCGTCGCGCCCAGCAGCACCGTGGTCAGCGTCACCAGCGGATGCGGGATGCGCACGGGGGTGAAGAACATGGCGATGATCAGCACGATCACGCCGACCATCAGCCCGCGCAGCACCGCACCGGACACATAGCCCCACAGGATCACCCAGTTCGGCATCGGGCTGACCAGCAGCTCTTCCACGTGGCGGCCGAACTTGGCGCCGAAGAACGAGGAGCTGATGTTGCCGTAGCTGTTCTGGATCACGCTCATCATCACCAGGCCCGGCACGATGAACTGCATGTAGCTGTAGCCGCCCATCTCGCCCACGCGCGAGCCGATCAGCCCGCCGAAGATCAGGAAGTACAGCGTCATGGTGATCGCCGGCGGCACCAGGGTCTGGCCCCAGATGCGCAGGATGCGCGCCACTTCGCGGCGCACGATGGTCATCAGGGCGATGCGGTTGCGCTGGCCGTCGGTGATGACCGGGGTCGGGGTGCTGCTCATGCCACGTTCTCCTGGTTGCCGGTGAGGCGCACGAACAGCTCCTCCAGGCGGTTGCTCTTGGTGCGCATCGAACGCACGCGGATGCCAGCGGCGTTCAAGGCGTCGAACACGCGGTTGAGGTCCATCGCACGCGGCATGTCCACATCCAGCGTGTGGCTGTCGGTGGCGATCAGGATCGCGCCGTCGATCTCCGGCAGCTGGGCCGGCAGGCTGCCGTCGATGTCGAACAGGAAGCCCTCCACGTCCAGCTTGGCCAGCAGCTCACGCATCGGGCCCTGGGTGACGATCTGGCCGTGATTGATGATGGCCAGGTTCCGGCACAGGTGCTCGGCTTCTTCCAGGTAATGCGTGGTGAGGATGATCGTGGTGCCGGCGGCATTGATCTCCTTGAGCACCCGCCACATGTCGCGGCGGATCTCGATGTCCACCCCGGCGGTCGGCTCATCCAGGATCAGCAGGCGCGGGCGGGTCATCATCGCGCGGGCGATCATCAGCCGGCGCTTCATGCCGCCGGACAGCGTGCGGCTCATCACCTGCGCCTTCTCCCACAGGTGGGCGCGCTTGAGCTCCTCTTCGGCCATCTTCTCGGCCTCGGCACGGGCCACGCCATAGAAACCGGCGTAGTTGACCAGGATGTCGAAGGGCTTTTCGAACAGGTTGAAGTTGATCTCCTGGGGGACCAGGCCGATCAGGCGCATGGTGGCGCTGCGGTTGCGCACCAGGTCGCTGCCGAACACCTCGACCTGGCCCTCGCTGAGGTTCACCAGCGAGCTGATGATGCCGATCAGGGTCGACTTGCCGGCGCCGTTGGGGCCCAGCAGGGCGAAGAAGTCGCCCGGGGCCACGTCCAGCGAGACGCCCTTCAGCGCCTGGGTGCCGTTGTCATAGGTTTTGCGGAGGTCACGCACCCGCAGGGCGGGCGCGGCGGTGGGCGCGGGAGTGTTCTGGGAAGCCAAGCTCTTGCCTTCGCGCCCATGGGCTGGCGCTGGATAGGGGCGGGGAGGGGCTATTATAGAAGACCCCGAGGGCTTGCCCCGGCTACACACTGTCCCGAAAAGCCGTGCCTGTTCAATTCCCCCTCAAACTGGTCGACCGGCGCATGCTCGCCCCGACCGTCGGCCACTACCAGTTCCTGCGTGATGACGGCCAGCCGCTGGATTTCCAGCCCGGCCAGTTCATCCAGGTCCATTTCGAGTACGCCGACGGCACCGCCACCAAGCGCAGTTACTCGCTGGCCACCATTCACAACCACGCCCTTGGCGCGGGCGAAGCGGTCGATATCGCGGTCAGCTTCGTCCCCGGCGGCGCCGCCACGGCCCTGTTCGAGGGCCTGGACATCGGCGGCCACGTCAGCGCCAGCGGCCCGTTCGGCCGGTTCTGCCTGCAGCCGGGCGACCACAACGCCCGCTACCTGCTGATCGCCACCGGCACCGGGGTCACCCCGTACCGGTCGATGCTGCCGCTGCTGGCCACCGCCATGGCCGAGCGTGGCGTGGAGGTGGTCCTGCTGCAGGGCGCGCGCACCCCCGCCGAGCTGCTCTACAGCGACGACTTCTATGCCTTCGCGGCCGCCCACCCGGGCTTCCGCTATGTGCCGTGCCTGTCCCGCGAGCTGCCGGAGAACCCGCATCCTGACGTGCGCCACGGCTACGTGCAGCAGCATCTGGCCGAGTTCGCCCCGAACCCGGCCACCGACATCGCCTACCTGTGCGGCAACCCGGACATGGTCGATGCGACCTTCGAGGCGCTGAAAGAGGCCGGCCTGCCCACACCGCAGGTGCGGCGCGAGAAGTACGTCAGCAGCAAGTAACCCCGCTTCCCGGCGCGCCGCTGGCCGGTGCGCGGCAGCCAGGTGCCGCTGCCCGGTCCCGGACCGGGCAGCGGAGCGTCGTGGCGAGCGGTAAGATGCGCCGCGCGCCGCTTCCGCCTGGCTGACTCGATGCCCCTGCATTTCCCCACCATTGCCGTGCTCGGCTTCCTGCTGTGCCTGGGCATCGCCATGGGTTTTTCGTTGCTGCTGCTAGTGCTGCGTCGGCAGCCGGCGCTGCGGCTGTGGACGGCCAGCCTGTGGATGCTGTCGGTCAGCCTGACCCTGGTCGCGCTGCGGCCTTACCTGCCGCAGGTTGCCGGAATCCTGTCGGGCAACGTCGCGGTCGCGCTGTCCGGCGTGCTGATGCTGTACGGCGTGGCGCGCCATCTTGGCCGCCGACTGCCGGCGTGGCAGCCGGTGGCATTGACGGCCACCTATCTTGGCGCGATCGCATTCTTCCTGGTGGTCCATCCCAGCCTGGTCATCCGGCTGCACGTGTTCAGCGTGTTCGCGGTACTGCTCAACGGCTGGATGACCTGGCTGCTGCTGCGCCACGCACCGCCGGCGCAGCGCACCAGCTGCCGGCTGGCGGCGGCGGTGTTCGCCGCGCAGACGCTGCTGTACCTGGCCCGCCTGTTCCTGCCGGTGGCCCCGGATGCGGGTGACGACCTCCTGCGCGCGGGTGCGCCGGTCTTTGCCACGTATCTGGTCGGGCTGATCCTGGAGCTGGCGCGGTGCTTCGCGCTGGTGCTGCTGCTGGTGGAACGCATGCTGGTGGACCTGCAGCGACTGGCACGCACCGACGTGCTGACCGGCCTGCTCAACCGCGGGGCGGTGCTGGCCGACGGTGCCAGCCTGCTGGAGCTCAACCGCCGCCCCGGCCGGCCACTGGCGTTGCTGCTGCTGGACGTGGATCACTTCAAGCAGATCAATGACCGCTGGGGACATCTGGCCGGCGATGCGGTACTGCGGCATGTCGCCGACGTGCTGAGCAGCTGCGTCGCCGATCGCGAGCACCTGCTGGGCCGCTATGGCGGGGAGGAGTTCGTCCTGCTGCTGCCGGGGGCCGATCAGGCCCAGGCGCGGCAGTGCGCCGATCGCCTGCGCCAGGCGCTGCGTGAGTCGTCCGCGCGGCTGGACGGCATGCCGGTGCCGGTGACGGCGAGCATCGGCCTGGCGATCGATCAGGGCACAGGCGACATGGCGCGCCTGCTCGGTGCAGCCGATGCCGCGTTGTACCGGGCCAAGGCCGAGGGCCGCGACCGCACCATCAGCGCGGCGGCCTTGACGGTGCAGTGAGGTGCGCGGCGACGCCGCCGCCTTCCCCGGCACGGGGCCAGCCGTGTAAGTTGGGTCACATCGGCCACGCCCGCGCGTCGTGGTGGCATGACCTTCAACAAGGGGAAGTAAGGAAGATGTCTACACACCACCTGAGGCTGGCCGGTGCGCTGGTCGCCGCCCTGTGTGCCGGCTGTGCGCCGGTACCGGAAGATGCATCCGGCGCCGCCGCCGCTCAACGCCTTTTCGGCACGCTCGCGTTCCAGCCCTGCACCCTGACCAGCGCGCAGGCCAGCGCGAACGTGGAGGCACAGTGCGCCACGCTGCAGGTGCCTGAAAATCCGGCCGAACCCGACGGCCGCCGGATCGGGTTGAACATCGCCTGGCTGGAGGCCGGCAATGACGGCGCTGGCAAGGCCGACCCGGTCTTCTTCCTCGCCGGTGGCCCCGGCCAGGCCGCGACCGAGGTCGCCGCACCGGTGAACATGGCACTTCGCGATGTGCGCAAGCAGCGCGACATTTTCCTGATCGATCAACGCGGCACCGGCAAATCCAATCCGCTCACCTGCCTGGATGCCCAGGGCAAGGAGCTGCCGCTGGATGAGAACGCGGCGCCGAGCGCGCGCCTGATCGAAGACTATGCCCGCCGCTGCGCGCAGTCGCTGACCGGTCGCGCCGATACCCGCTTCTACACCACCACCGAAGCCATCGGCGACCTCGATACGGTGCGCAAGGCACTGGGCGTGGACAAGATCAACGTGATCGGTGGCTCCTACGGCACGCGCGTGGCACAGCAGTACGCCGCGCACTATCCGCAGCACACCCGCACCGTCGTGATCGATGGCGTGGTGCCGAACGACCTGGTGGTCGGTGGCGACTTCGCCAACACCTTCGAAGATGCGATCACCCTGCAGTCGGCGCAGTGCCGCCAGGATCCGATCTGCGCCAAGCGCTTCCCGGTGGACACCCGCACCCAGCTGCGCAACGTCATGGCCACGCTGGCCAGGGCGCCGGTCGAGGTCGAGTACCGCAATCCCGGCACCGGCCAGGCCGAGCGTGATGTGCTGACCGCCGATTCGGTGACCGGACTGGCCTTCATGTTCTCGTACATGCCCGAGCTGTCCTCGCTGCTGCCGGTGATGCTTGATGAGGCCGCGCAGGGTCGCTATGCGCCGCTGATGTCGCTGAGCAAGATGGCCAGCCGCACGCTCGGGGTGCAGATGAACCGTGGCATGCAGTGGTCGGTGCTGTGCGCCGAAGATGCCGATCGCTACCAGGAAGGCGCCCAGGGCGACCGTGTGCTCGGCCCGGAAGTGGCGCGCATGTTCTTCGCCGCCTGCCCGGCCTGGAACGCCGGTTCGCGACCGAAGGATTTCACCGCGCCGTTCGCCTCGACGCTGCCGGTGCTGCTGCTGTCGGGCCAGTTCGATCCGGTCACGCCGCCGCGCTACGCCGAGCAGGTGCTCAAGCAGCTGCCCAACGGGCGTCACCTGCTCGCCAAGGGGCAGGGCCACGGCACGATCAACGCCGGCTGCATGCCGCGCATCCTCGGCCAGTTCATCGACACGGCGGATGCCAAATCCCTCGACGCCACCTGCCTGGATACCCTCAGCCCGGTGCCCGCCTTCACCTCGTTCAACGGATGGGCCCCATGAACCGTTTCTCCCACCGCACCGGGGAGGTGCGCGCATGATCGTCGCCGAGAACCTGCATAAAGCGTTCAAGACCAAGACCGGCCTGATCCAGGCCGTCCAGAACGTCGGCTTCCAGGCCGAAGACGGCCGCATCACCGGCCTGCTCGGGCCGAACGGTGCCGGCAAGACCACCACCATGCGCATGCTGTACACGCTGATGAAGCCCGACCAGGGCCGCGTGCTGGTGGATGGCATCGACGCGGCGGTGGACCCGGTCGCGGTGCGTCGCCAGCTGGCGGTCCTGCCGGACGCGCGCGGGGTGTACAAGCGCCTGACCGCGCGCGAGAACATCGCCTACTTCGGCCAGCTGCACGGCATGAGTGCCGCGCGGATCCGCGAGCGCACCAAGGTGTTGTGCACGGCGCTGGAGATGGAGGACATCCTCGACCGCCAGACCGAAGGCTTCTCGCAAGGCCAGCGCACCAAGACCGCGATCGCCCGCGCCCTGGTGCACGACCCGCGCAACGTGATCCTGGATGAGCCCACCAACGGGCTGGACGTGATGACCACGCGCGCGCTGCGCGGGTTCCTGCGCGGGCTGCGTGACGAAGGTCGCTGCGTGATTTTCTCGAGCCACATCATGCAGGAGGTGGCCGCGCTGTGTGACCACGTGGTGATCATCGCGCAGGGCACGGTGATGGCCGCCGGCAGTGCCGATGAGCTGCGCGCACAGACCGGGGAAAGCAACCTGGAAGATGCCTTCGTCAAGGCAATCGGTACCGAAGAAGGATTGCACGCATGAGTTCGTTCGCCACGCTGTTGACCGTGATGCGCAAGGAACTGCGCGATCTCTCCCGTGACCGCCGCACGCTCGCGCTGACGCTGCTGCTGGGGCCGCTGTTGTACCCGGTACTGATCCTGGGCATGAGCAAACTGGCCGAAAGCCGGGTCAAGACGCAGATCGAGCAGCCGCTGGAAATCCCGATGATCGGCGGCGAGCATGCCCCCAATCTGGTGCGTTTCCTGGCATCGCAGGGTCTGAATGCGACCGAGGCACCGAAAGACCTCACCGAGGCGATCCGCAGCCAGCGCATTGATGTGGCGCTGCGCATCAGCCCGGACTTCGGCAAGGACTGGGCCGACGGCCGCCCGGCGCTGGTCGAGATCATCAAGGACAGCACCCGCCGCGCCGCCGATATTCCCAGCAGTCGCCTGGAGGCGGCACTGGGCGGCTACAGCCAGCAGGTCGGTGCGCTGCGCCTGCTGGCGCGCGGTATCGATGCACAGGTGGCGCGACCGCTGGACGTCGCCGCACAGGATCTGGCCACCGCCGAAGCCAAGCGCGGCATGATGCTGTCAGTGCTGTTGCCGATCCTGCTGACCATCACCTCGTTCCTGGGCGGCGCCTACCTGGTGATGGACACCACGGCCGGCGAGCGTGAGCGGCAATCGCTGGAGCCGCTGCTCGCCACCCCCGCACCGCGCAGTGCGATCGTCAGCGGCAAGATCGCCGCAGCCTGCGCTGTCGGTGTGGCATCGCTGTTGCTGACCCTGGCGGCCTTCAAGATCAGCGCGCAGCTTTCCTCGGGCGGGGTAGGCCGGCAGCTCAACATGGGTTTCCTGCCGATGCTGCAGATGCTGCTGATCATGCTGCCGATGCTGTTCATCGGTACGTCGCTGCTGACCTTCCTCTCGGCCGCCGCCAAAAGCATGAAAGAAGCCCAGAGCCACATGACCTGGCTGATGCTGCTGCCGATGCTGCCGGGGTATGCGCTGATGGTGTACCCGATCAAGAGTGAGCTGTGGCAGTTCGCGGTGCCGTTCCTGGCACAGAACCAGATGCTGCTCAAGATCATCCGCCACGAAGCGATCAGCCCACAGATGTGGGCGGTCTACCTCGGTGCGGGCTTCGGGCTGGCGGCGCTGTTCTGGTATGCCGCGGTGCGCCGCTACCATCAGGAGCGGTTGGCGATTTCGGGTTGATCCACGAAGAGCTCCGAAAGGGGCCCTTCTTCAGGGGTGGATTCGCATGACGACAGCGCGCCTCAGCGCTTGACCGGTGAGGCGCGGTCCGTGTTGGATACGACACATGGGATCACTGGTAGAGGCTGCACTCGCAGGCGATCTGCGCTTACCGCGATGCTGTCCGGCTAGATTGATGGGTGACGAGCTTTCGGAGATGGAGAGCGAGCCCGCCCATGCATATCGATGCCAATCTTGTCGTGTTGTACGTTTTCAGCGTGGTCGTGATGATCGCCATGCCAGGCCCTGTTGCGGTGTTCGTGGCAGGCACCGGCATCGTCGGTGGACCGAAGCTGGCGCTTCGGGCGATTGCCGGCACCAACGCTGGCTCCCTCGTACTGATCGTGCTGTCGATGCTGGTCGTCCAAGGGCTGCTGTCCATCAATGAGACGGTGTTTACCTTGCTCAAAGGCGGCGGCGCCCTCTACATCGGCTATCTCGGCTACCAGATGCTGCACGATGCCGGAAGGGCGGCGGCGGCCACGCCGGTGGCGACGCACGGGAGTTTCACAAAGGGCTTCGTGATGTCGATCTCGAACCCTAAAGACATCATCTTCTTCGCATCGTTCTTTCCGCAGTTCCTCGAGATCACGCCTCAGCCAACGGTGAGCCTGGGGCTGCTGACCGGACTGTGGATCGTGCTGGACTTCGCCACCCTGATGACGGTCTGCCTGTTGGTCCGGCGGTTGGTGAAACCAAACGTGCACCGGGGGATGCTGCGCGTCTCAGGCGTCTTGCTGATGCTGATTGCCCTGCTCGGCGTGGGGATGGCAGGGCGTGATCTCGTCAGCGCTGGGTTGCCCGCCACCATGGCGTTGCAAGAACCTTCGACTGCCCTATAGCGGCAGTGCTGCATGCGCCACTGAAATCAGAAAAAAGGCCCGGATCACTCCGGGCCTTTCGTCATACCAGCTTACGTCGCGATCAGCCGCCTTCCGGCGCGAAGGCAAGCGTGCGTCGGGTCGTAACCGGTGCGCCGACCGGCTCGAACTTCCAGCGTTTGACGGCATTGAGTGCTTCGCGGTCGAACACGCGGGCCGGGGTGGCGCGCAGCACGCGGGCGGCGGTCACCGAGCCGTCGGTGCCGACGGTGAGTTCGACCAGGACTTCGCCGGAGGTGCCCGAACGCAGCGCGTCGGCCGGGTAGCGCGGGGCGGGCGTGCTGACCGGGCGCAGGCTTGGTGCGGCGGCGGCCTGGCGGGTCGCCGCAGCCTGCTGGGCGGCCGCCTGCTGCTGGCGCTGTTCGGCCTCGCGACGGGCGTTGGCCTGGCGCTCGGCATCCTGCGTATCACGGCGCGCGGCTTCCTGCTGGGCAGCAATCTGGCGCGCGGCCTCGGCTTCGGTGGTCTGCTGCTGCGCCAGGCGCTGTTGTTCCACCAGCTGCTTGGCGCGGGTCTCGGCGTCCTTCTTGACCTTGTCGGTCTCTTCCTGGGTGCGCTTGAGCGCAGTCTGCATGCTGCCGCTGATGCCCTGCTTCAGGCGGGGCAACGCCGGGGCGGTCGGGTCGACTTTCTCGATCAGCGCGACCAGGCGCTGGGTCTCAGCGAAGTCTTCGCGGCCCAGGTTCTGCTCGGCGGCAATCAGGGTGTACGGCAGCAGATCGGTCAACGCGCTCTTGACCGAGGCATCATCCGGGGTCTTGTCACGCAGCGCCAGGTAATACTCGATGGCGTTGTCGCCGGCCGGGGCGTACATGCGGTTCTCGCGCAGCGCCTTGCCGGCCAGCTCGCGCAGTTCTTCGGTGCCCAACGATTGGACCTTGGCCGACACCGCCGGTGCGGCCGGCGCAGCAGTGGGGGCTGCCGGTGCCGCAGGCGCGGCCGGTACGGTTTCGTCCTTGCCCGAGCAGGCGGACAGGGCCACCAGCAGGATCATCGGCGCGAACAGCCGCGCCGGGCCATGAGTCTTGACGTGCGACATCCAACTCCCCTTTGAAGACGACGATACGTAGGGCCTGATGCGGTCAGGCCGACCGAAGGCCATGGACGTTTCCCGACGTCCACGGCGGACCCGCAGGTGTGCAATCTAGCATCACCCCGCCCGGCCCGGGGGCCGGGCGGCCAGGGCAGGGGGCATCCTCACCGATGCCGCTGCTGCCGGGCAAGCCTCAGTGAGACAACGTCTTGCTCGGCGTCCCGTTCATCAGCTTGTCGGTGTAGGCGATACCGATCGCCGACAGGATGAAGGCGGCATGGATGATGGTCTGCCACATCACGCCGGTGGAGGTCATGGCCGAGCACTTGAAGGCTACGGCGGCCGTGGGCCCGGCGGCTGCGACAGCGGCCGAAACGGCCTGCAGGTACGCGTCGCTGTTGCACGATGGCAGCCCATCCAGATTGCCAGCTGCAATGAAGGTCTTCAGCAGGTGGATCGAGGAGATGCCGATGATCGACAGCGCCAGCTTCACCTTCAACACGCTCGCATTGACGTGGCTCAGCCACTCCGGCTGGTCGGGGTGGTTCTCCAGGCGCAGGCGCGATACGAAGGTCTCGTAGCCGCCCACGATCACCATCACCAGCAGGTTGGAGATCATCACCACGTCGATCAGGCCCAGCACCAGCAGCATGATCTCCTGCTCGCCCATGCTGTTGGCCTTGTGCAGCAGGTGCCAGAGTTCCTTGCCGAACAGGAACACGTAGACGCATTGCGCCAGGATCAGGCCCAGGTACAGCGGCAGCTGCAGCCAGCGCGAGGCGAAGATCAGGGAGGACAGGGGACTGATGGGGGTCTGGGTCGAGCTCATGCTGGAATGCTGCGTTGCGGGGACGGCGCAGCGTAACGGTCCGGCTTGACCCTGCCAAGCCGAATGACGGACTAGACTCGGTATTCCCAATCCGCGAGCCGTCGCCATGATCGACCTGTACTACTGGCCTACCCCGAATGGCCACAAAGTCACGCTGATGCTGGAGGAGACCGGCCTGCCGTACCGGATCCAGCCGGTGAACATCGGCGCCGGGGACCAGTTCACGCCCGACTTCCTGGCGATCTCACCCAACAACAAGATGCCGGCGCTGGTCGACCACCAGCCCACCGACGGCGGCGCGGCGCAGAGCGTGTTCGAGTCCGGCGCCATCCTGCTGTACCTGGCCGAAAAGACCGGCCGCTTCCTGCCGGCCGACAGCCGCGGCCGGGTGGCGGTGCTGGAATGGCTGTTCTGGCAGATGGCCGGCCTTGGCCCGATGAGCGGTCAGATGGGCCATTTCAACGTCTACGCGCCCGAAAAGATTCCCTATGCGATCGAGCGCTACAACAACGAAGTGCGCCGCCTGCACGGCGTGATGGACAAGCGCCTGGCGCAGAGTGCCTACCTCGGCGGCGATGACTACAGCATCGCCGACATGGCCAGCTACCCGTGGATCGGGGCCTACGACACGCTTCCGGTCGATTTCAGCGCCTTCCCGAACCTCAAGCGCTGGCATGACGCGATCGCTGCGCGCCCGGCCACCCAGCGGGCCTACGCCCTGCGCGAGAAGGTGAACCCGCAGGCCGGCAAGCCGCTCAGCGAAGAAGAGCGCAAGCACCTGTTCGGCCAGCGTTGAAGCGGTGCTCACCTGCCAGGTCGTGCCGGCCGCTGGCCGGCTCCCCGCAGCGGTGGGCGCGCCCGGACGCCCGCCATCCCCGGCACGACCGGAACGGTTTTGGTTAGGATGAAGCGTTCCCCGTGCCGTTTTCCTGGCCGGGGACTGCCCAGACGCTCCCGGAACCCTCCATGCGCCACCTGTTTGCTTCGCTCGCCCTGATGCTCGCCTCGACCTCGATCGCCCACGCTGAAAAACTGACCCTGAATGCCATCACCGGCCCGCTGCCGTTGTCCGGCCCGACCCTGATGAAACCCAAGGTGGCCCCGGATGGCTCGCAGGTCAGCTTCCTGCGCGGCAAGGATGCGGACCGCAACCAGCTGGACCTGTGGGCGTACGACATCGCCAGCGGCCAGACCCATCTGCTGGTGGATTCCAAGGTGGTGCTGCCCGGCACGGAAACCCTGAGCGACGCCGAGAAGGCCCGCCGCGAGCGCCAGCGCATCGCCGCGATGACCGGCATCGTTGATTACCAGTGGTCGCCGGATGCACGCACGTTGCTGTTCCCGCTCGGCGGCGAGCTGTACCTGTACGACCTGAGCAAACAGGGCAAGGCCGCGGTGCGCCAGCTCACCCATGGGGAAGGCTTCGCCACCGATGCCAAGCTCTCGCCCAAGGGCGGCTTCGTCAGCTTCGTGCGCGCCCGCAACCTGTGGGTGATCGATCTGGCCAGTGGCCAGCAGATCCAGCTCACCGGCGATGGCAGCGACACCATCGGCAACGGCGTGGCCGAGTTCGTCGCCGATGAGGAAATGGATCGCCACACCGGCTACTGGTGGGCGCCGGATGACTCGGCGATCGCCTTCGCCCGCATCGACGAATCGCCGGTGCCGGTGCAGAAGCGCTACGAGATGTATGCCGACCGCACCGAGATGATCGAGCAGCGCTACCCGGCCGCCGGCGATCACAACGTCACCGTGAAGCTGGCCGTGATCGCGCCGCGCCGGAACGCCACGCCGCGCTGGATCGACCTGGGCCGCAACCCCGATATCTACCTGGCCCGCGTCGATTGGCGCGACCCGAAGCACCTGACCTTCCAGCGCCAGTCGCGCGACCAGAAGACGCTCGAACTGATCCAGACCGAACTGGCCAGCGGCCAGCAGCGCACGCTGGTGACCGAAACCTCGCCGACCTGGGTGCCACTGCACAACAGCCTGCGCTTCCTCAAGCAGGGCGGCTTTGTGTGGTCGTCCGAGCGTAGTGGCTTCGAGCACCTGTACCGCATCTCCGATGACGGCAAGACCGTCACCGCACTGACCGCCGGTAACTGGCCGGTGGACGAACTGCTGGCCGTGGACGAAGATGCTGGCAAGGTCTACTTCCGCGCCGGCATGGACAGCCCGCGCGAAAGCCAGCTGTACGCCGTGTCGCTGCAGGGTGGGGTGCCGCAGCGCCTCTCCCAGGCCCCGGGCATGCACACCGCCAGCTTCGCGCGCAACGCCAGCGTCTATGTGGACAGCTGGTCCAACACCACCACGCCGCCGCAGATCGCGCTGCACCGTGCCAACGGCGAGAAGATCGCCACCCTGGTCGAGAACAATCTTGAAGACCCGGCGCATCCGTACGCACGCTATCTCGATGCGCAGCGCCCGGTCGAGTTCGGCGCCCTGACCGCCGCCGACGGCAAGACAGAACTGAACTACAGCCTGATCAAGCCGACCGGTTTCGATCCGGCCAAGCGCTATCCGGTCGTGGTGTACGTCTATGGCGGCCCGGCCTCGCAGACGGTCACCAACAGCTGGCCCGGCCGTGGCGATCACCTGTTCAACCAGTACCTGGCCCAGCAGGGCTACGTGGTGTTTTCGCTGGACAACCGCGGTACCCCACGCCGTGGCCGTGATTTCGGCGGTGCGCTGTACGGCGTGCAGGGCACGGTGGAAGTGGCTGACCAGCTGCGCGGCGTGGCCTGGCTGAAGCAGCAGGCCTGGGTTGATCCGGCGCGCATCGGTGTGCAGGGCTGGTCCAATGGCGGCTACATGACCCTGATGCTGCTGGCCAAGGCCTCGGACAGCTATGCCTGCGGCGTGGCCGGTGCACCGGTGACCGATTGGGGCCTGTACGACACCCACTACACCGAGCGCTACATGAACCTGCCGGGCAACAACCCGAAGGGCTATGAAGAAGCGCGCGTGCTGGCGCATATCGACGGCCTGCGCTCGCGCTTGCTGCTGATCCACGGCATGGCCGATGACAACGTGCTGTTCACCAACTCCACGGTGCTGATGAGCGCCCTGCAGAAACGCGGCCAGCCGTTTGAACTGATGACCTATCCCGGCGCCAAGCACGGCCTGTCGGGCAGCAACGCGCTGCACCGCTACCGCCTGGCCGAGGACTTCCTGGGGCGCTGCCTGGCGCCCTGATCCGCCGTTGCTGCCACCGGCCTGACAAGGAGTTTGCCGATGACATTGCCGCCCGCACTTCCTGGTACCACCGTGCGCACCGGTTGGTGGCGCCGTCACTGGCGCTGGGCCATGCCAGTGGCGGTGGTGGTCGGCATGGCGGCGGCAGCGGGCGCGGTGTGGTTCGCGCTGTCCCAGTGGGCGTACTGGAGCAAATCCAGCACGCCCTACCAGGAGGCCATGCGACGCGCGCGCTGCAACGTCGAGCTGGTTGAAGCGCTGGGTGAGCCCCTGCGCGATGGCTACCTGCCGGCCGGCTCGATGCATTCCAATGGCCAGAGCCAGTTCGTGATCGGGGTGAGCGGTCCACAAGGGAAGGGCCGCCTGTTCCTCAATGCCAAGCGCAGTGGCGAGCACTGGGACTACCCGATGCTGTATGTGGTCACCGATGCCAACGACGCCATCGATCTGACCGCGCTGGATGATGCCGAGGCCGCCGAGCGCTGTGCGTTGGCTGAGTGCCGCGCCAAGGGCGAGTGTCCGCCGTCGCTCAGTCTTTGAGAGGCGAAGCTGACGTTGCTGCCTTCTGGATTCGCAATGACTGCTGTTTTCGTTGATACCGTGATGCCACGCTGGGTTCTGCGTACCCGCGGTCTCTAGTCTCGATGCACCTGCCCGTTTGGGCAATGCTGCGGGCGAGGTGGAGCGGTGGAACGAATCTTGAGTGGCTTGATGGCTGTGTTGTGTGGTTTGTTTTTAGCGCCGACAACCTTTGCGGCGCTACCGTTCATCGAGGTTCCCACTGGTGGGTGGGATCCCGGGCTGGAGGCGCGCAAGCACTATGCCGGCGGAATGTATGACTGGGTGCGCCGGGTCAAGGTAGATCGCACGGCACTGGCGTCCGATCGGATCCAGGTCGATCTGTTCGACGACGTGTTCATTATCGAGCGCACGCCCCTGATCGCCAGAGAGCCGGAGGATGTTCCTCTATATGTGGCGGATGTCAGCACGCATGATGTCCAGCGCTCGCCCACGTCGCGGCAACTGTGGGCAGGGACGATCATCGGCGTGCGGGGGCCTGGGGGAATGTCGAGCACTGTCGAAATCACCGAGCTGGGCAACGGCGACCTCATGTCCAGTTTTTCACGTGGCCATTTGCTGTATCAGCTGTTTGGGGATCTACTGGTGCGCATCGATCTGCGCCGGGTTCCCAATGAAGCACCCACGGTGCGTGATCCCTATCCGGCGGACCCGCTCATCCTGGATAAGGCTGCTTCCCCATCAACCGCGGTATCGACGATACGCGTGGCTTTTGGGTACGGAAATGGTGCGCTTGCCAACGGTAGGGAGCAGGTTTTCAGAATGATGGAGGGAGCGGTCGAACACGCAACTGCTGGCTTCCTCGCTAGCGGTATTCGGGTTGAACTACAGCGGGCTGGAAATGCGCTGCCCGGCTACGCTGAATCCAGCGTGGTACAGACGCTGGATGACCTTGTTCTGGGCTCTAACGGCCCGCTCTGGCTGGTGCATAGGATGAGGCATCTCGAAAAGGCGGATTTGATGCTGATGATCATCGACACGAAAGATCCGGAATCCGTCTGCGGTCAAGCACAACGGCTTCTGGCAACGAAGGAAACGGCATTTGCGGTGGTTGAACGTCGCTGCCTTCCTAATGAGATCAACAGCCTCGCCCATGAAATCGGCCACCTCTTGGGCGCCGACCATGATCCTGCACACGCGTCCATCAGCCCTCCAAAATTCCAATACGGGCATGGCTATCAATCACCATTGAATACACCTGACCGGTGGAGGACAGTGATGGCTTACGATTGCAGTGATCGTGCATGCGGACGGGTCAACCGCTGGTCATCTCCGCGGGTGAGCCACAACGGATTGCCGGCTGGAACGGCGCGTCTGCATGACAACGTCCGCGTGTTGAATGAGACACGAGCCACAATAGCTGCATTCTATCCAGACCCGTGAGCAGACTGACCCGGGCCGGGAGGTTAACAATCAAGCCATGACCTCCGGCCAATTGCCCCCGACCCGCCAAGTGCGTAGGGTCGCAGGCATCCTGCCCTGGAGTTCCTGCATGAAGCCGCTTGTCCTTGCTGTTGCGTTGGCCCTGTCCGTTCCCGCCGCGCTGTCGGCCCCGCCGGCGTTGGCCGCCCCGGCTGCCGCCAAGCCCGCCGCTTCGCCCGCATGGGTCACCCGCAGCAACCAGCTGGCGCAGATCCTGCTGGATGCGCAGGGCCCGTTCCAGCCGGAAGAGACTGGCTTCTTCGGCGTGCCGGGCTATGACGACAAGGTGGCCGACTTCGGCCCCGACAACGGTGCCCGCTACCGCGCGGCGATGGCCAAGGCGCGCAGTGAACTGCAGGCCAAGCTTGCCACCGAGCGCGATCCCAACGTCCGCCAGGACCTAGCGATCATGATCGCCGCCGCCAACCAGAACATCGAAGGCAGCGAACTCAACGAGAAGTACCTGCTGCCGTGGAGCGACACCCCGCAGACCGTGTTCAGCGGCCTCAACCTGCTGCTGTCCGACCAGGTGCCCACCGAGCGCCGGGCCAAGGCGCTGGATCGCCTGAAGGCCTACGCCGGGCTTGCCCCGGGCACGCAGCCGGTGACCACCCTGTCGCGCCAGCGCTATGAAGAACGCCTGGGCGACAAGACCCTGCTGCAGCCGACGAAGATCGAAGTCGAGCAGTCGCTGGCCAACGTGGACACCTACATCACCGGCATCGAACAGCTGTTCGGCAAGTACAAGGTGGCCGGCGCCGAGCAGGCGCTGCAGACCATCGCCAGCCAGCTGCGCGAGTACCGTGATTGGACCCGCCGTGAAGTGCTGCCCAAAGCCCGCACCGATGCGCGCCTGCCCGAGCCGCTGTATGCCTACCAGCTCAAGCGCGTGGGCATCGACATCGCCCCGGCGCTGCTGATGCAGCGTGCCCAGCTGGAGTTCATGGAGACCCGCTCGGCGATGCGCCAGCTGGCGCCGCTGGTGGTGCAGGCCAAAGGCCTGAAGGTCGCCGACAGCACCGATCCGGTGGCGGTGGTGCGTGCGCTCAAGGGCGACAAGATTCCCGACGATCAGCTCGAGCACCACTACCGCGGCGTGATCGATGCGATCGACCCGATCATCCGCAAGGAAAAGATCGTCGACGTGCCGCAGCGTCCGATGCAGATGCGCCTGGGCTCGGCCGCCGAAAGCGCCGCCTCGCCGGCACCGCATTTCCTGCCGGCGCCGCTGGTCGGCAATACCGGGCAGCAGGGCACCTTCGTGTTGCCGCTGGGCAACCCGGCCGCCGGCGACAAGGCCGCGCAGTACGACGATTTCAACTTCGGCTCGGCCGCCTGGACGCTGAGCGCGCATGAAGGCCGCCCGGGCCACGAACTGCAGTTCACCGCGATGGTCGAGCGCGGCATCTCGCTGGCCCGCACGATGTTCGCCTTCAATTCGGTCAACGTGGAAGGCTGGGCGCTGTATGCCGAAGCGGAGATGGTGCCGTACGAGCCGCTGGACGGTCAGCTGATCGCGCTGCAGTTCCGCCTGCTGCGGGCCGCGCGCGCGATGCTGGACCCGATGCTCAACCTGGGTCAGATCGACCGGGCCAACGCCGAGCGCGTGCTGATCGATGAGGTTGGCCTGTCCAAGGCGATGGCCACGCAGGAGCTGGACCGCTACATGGTGCGCATGCCCGGCCAGGCCGGCAGCTACTTCTACGGCTACACCCGGATTCTTGAGCTGCGCATGCAGACCGAGCTGGCGCTGGGCGATCGCTTCGACCGGCTGGCGTTCAACAACTTCCTGCTCGACCAGGGTCTGCTGCCGCCGGACCAGCTGGCCAAGGCCGTCAATGACGTGTTCGTGCCGAAGTACAAAAGCGCGGCCAAGCGCTGACGCGTTTGCGGTAGGCACCGACCGTTGGTCGGTGCGCTATCCCAGCAGCCACGACCAACGGTCGTGGCCTACCGCGGCCTTCGTTAGCGCTGCGGCGTGATCGTCTGCGTCGGCAGACGCGGCGCCGGCGGCGGATTCGGTACCCAGATCGCCACACCGGCCGCGCGCTTCTGCGTGGTCGGGATGCCGATGCCCACACCACCGCCCACGTGCGAGCCGTAGCTGCCCGCACCGACGGACATGCCGACTGGCGAGCCGCTGGAACCCACGCCCATCAGGATCACGCCGTTGGCCCCGAGGGCGGCGGCCTCACGCTTGAGCCGCATGACCGCGGCATCGGTCTGGCCCTGCGTGCCGAAACCCACCGCGCTGGCCGATTCGAGCTGGGCGATTTCCTGCGACCCGGCCGGCGGAGTGGAGTAGATCTGCACCGTGGCCGGATCGACCGGCGCACGCGCCTGGCCGAGCATGACCTTGGAGGTACTGGCGCAGCCGGCGCTGAGCAGCGCCAGGCCCAGCAATGCAGCGCATCGGATGTTCATGGCGTTACCCCTGTGTGTGATGGCTGGGATGATCGGCGCTGGCGACTGAATCGGTCCCAACCCCTGCCAGCGCACCCTAGCACCGGCCCGGTGAGGCCCCCGCCAACGGCGTCTCGCTGCCGCTTGCGCCTGCGCCGGGAACCGCTATGGTGGGCCACGCATTCACCTCAAGGAGCCGGGCATGGGATTGATCAGTCTGTTGTGGGGCATCGTCGCGCTGCTCTGGATGATTGTGGCCCTGATCCCGCTGCTGGGGTGGGGCAACTGGTTCCTGATCCCGTTCGCGGCGGTGGGCGCGGTCATCGCCGCGATCGGCATCCTGTTCACCCACGCCAGCAAGCGCGGCCGGGCCTGGACCGGGCTGGTGCTCAACGGCATCGTGGTGGTGGTGGGCATCGTCCGGCTGGGGCTGGGTGGCGGCATCATCTGAGCGGCCCGTGCGCGGCCCGGGTGCGACCGACCGTCGCAGCTCACGGCCGCCCGGTACCATCGGCGTAGAATGACCGGCTGCCGCATCCGGCTCTGCCGGCGGTCCACGCCCGTCCGGGCGCTCTCCCTGCACCGATGATCATTCGTCCTCGTCCCCACGGCTGGCAACTGCTCTACATCCTGCGCGGCTCCATCGTTCCGGCGGTGGCCCCGAAGGTGGTGGCGATCCTGCTGCTGTCGATCGCGGTGGCTGCCCTGGCCGAGCTGTGGCACCCGCCGGGCATCGAGCGCGTCTCGGTGGCACCGTTCACGCTGCTGGGCCTGGTGCTGTCGATCTTCCTGAGCTTCCGCAACAACGCCTGCTTCGAGCGCTGGTGGGAAGGCCGCAAGCTGTGGGGCCAGCTGATCTATGAATCCCGCAGCCTGGCCCGCCTGTGCCAGGCGCTGCTGGTCGACGATCCTGCGCTGCGCGACCGCGTGTGCCGGCTGTGCATCGGCTTCGCGCATGCGTTGGCCGCCCGCCTGCGTGGCCGCGACATGGCGCTGGCGGCGCTGCCGTGGGTGCCCGAGGCCGATCGCGCGCGGTTCGGCCAGCGCCTCAACGCGCCCGACCAGCTGCTGGCGATGATCGCCGCCGATCTCGCCCAGGCGCTGCGCGCCGGCCAGCTTGATCCGTTCCTGTACACCCAGTTCGAAACGCGCCTGCATGCACTGTCCAGCATCCAGGCCGGTTGCGAGCGCATCCTGACCACGCCGCTGCCGTTCGCCTACACGCTGCTGCTGCACCGCTGCGCATGGCTGTTCTGCGTGCTGCTGCCCTTCGGCCTGGCCAGCTCGCTGGGCTGGGCCACTCCCGTGGTCTCGGCCGTGCTCGCCTATGCGTTCTTCGGCCTGGACCAGCTCGGCGAGGAGATGGAAGAACCCTTCGGGCTGGAATCCAACGACCTGCCGCTGGATGCCATGGTGCGCATCATCGAGATCGACCTGCTCGACAGCCTGGGCGTCCAGCCGCTGCCCGAGCCGCTGCAACCGCGGCACTACCTGCTGCAGTAGTTCCTGCACTCCTTCCTGCATTCCGTTCCGGAGTTCCTCATGGCACACCCCGACTACCGCCCCCGCCGCATGCGTCACGACGAGTTCTCGCGCCGTCTGATGCGCGAGAACACGCTGACCACCGACGACCTGATCTATCCGGTGTTCGTGCACGAGCTGGCCGGCCGCGCGCCGGTGGCCTCGATGCCGGGCGTGGAACGGCTGTCGATCGACGAGCTGCTGAAAGTGGCGGAAGAAGCGCTGGAGCTGGGCATTCCGGTGATCGACCTGTTCCCGGTGATCGATCCGGCCGGCAAGTCGCTCGATGCCGCGGCGGCATGGGACGAGAACGGCCTGGCACAGCGCGCCATCCGCGCATTGAAGTCGCGCTTCCCCGAGCTGGGCGTGATGACCGATGTCGCGCTGGATCCGTACACCACGCACGGCCAGGACGGCATCATCGATGACAAGGGCTATGTGCTCAACGACATCACGGTGGAGGCGCTGGTCAAGCAGTCGCTGTCGCATGCCGAAGCGGGCGTGGACATCATTTCGCCCTCGGACATGATGGACGGCCGCATCGGTGCGATCCGCCGTGCGCTCGATGCCGCCGGCCACGTCAATGTGCGGATCATGGCCTACTCGGCCAAGTACGCCTCGGCGTTCTACGGCCCGTTCCGCGACGCGGTCGGCAGCTCCACCGGCCTCGGCAAGGCGGACAAGAAGACCTACCAGATGGACCCGGCCAACGGCGACGAGGCCATGCGTGAGATCGCGCTGGATCTGGAAGAAGGGGCGGACATGGTGATGGTCAAGCCGGGCATGCCCTACCTGGACCTGGTGCGCCGGGTGAAGCAGCAGTTCGGCGTGCCGACCTTCGCCTATCAGGTCAGTGGCGAGTACGCGATGATGAAGGCGGCCTTCGCCAATGGCTGGCTGGACGAGCGGGCGTGCGTGATGGAGTCGCTGATCGGCTTCAAGCGTGCCGGCGCCGATGGCGTGCTGACCTATTTCGCCCCGCAGGTGGCGCGTTGGCTGCGCGAACGCTGACAATACGCGCCCACCCCGATACAGGACGACGATGATGCAGACGATGGGATGGCTACAGTGGGTGACCTGGACGGCTGGCGTGCTGGCCTTTGCCGTGGTGATCGGGCTGGTGATCCGTGGCGTGCGCCGCGCCGCGCGGCAGGCACCGGAGCAACCCTCCGCCGCGGCCCGCATCGCCCGTGAGGCGCAGCTGTCGCCCGCCTTGCAGGCACAGCTGGCCGCGTTGAACCAGCGCAAGGATCACGGCGAGATCAGCGAAGCGCAGTACGAGCAGCTGCGCGCGGAGCTGCTGCAGGGCCATTGACCCTGGGCGGCGCCGCCTCCACGGGTAGAGCCACGCCACGCGTGGCTGCCTTGCGGCAACCGCAGCATCAACCGCAGCCGGTACCTCGCGGCGCTGACGGCGCCTTGATCCGGTACAGATCCAGCCCGCCGGCACGCGGTGCGCGTGCCATGCCAGCCAGGACCATCTCCGACGGCTTCGACGCGTCCACCACCGGCGCACCGGTCTGGCCGTCGGCGGTATTGAAGGACAGCATCAGCGGCACCGCCGCCTGGCGGTGATCGCAGCTCGCCAGCAAGACCTGCGAATGCCCGTCGCTCGCGCGGGTGAACGCCAGTGCGCCGTCATTGTCCAGCCACGCCGCCCCAAGTTCGGCGGCGGCCGTGTTGAGCGGGGCCGGCAGGGCCTGCGCGGTACCGAATCCCTCGCCCTGCACGGGCGCCAGATACAGATCGAAGCCGCCCTGGGTCTGCCTGCCGTTGCGTGAGAACAGCAGCGTGCGCCCATCCGGACGCAGCGCGGGCGCCCGTTCGTCGTCGCGCGTGTTGAGCGCCGGCAGGGCCTGCACGGCCTCGATGGTGCCGTCGGCGGTCACCGGGGCACGGTACAGATCGAAGCCGCCTTTTCCGCCGCTGCGGTCGGAGGCGAAGTACAGCCAGCGGCCATCGTGGCTGAAGTACGGGTCGCGCTCGTCATTGGCGCTGTTGAGCGCGAGCGG
The DNA here is from genome assembly GCF_039673205.1 of Stenotrophomonas sp. TWI809. Lineage (NCBI taxonomy): Bacteria > Pseudomonadati > Pseudomonadota > Gammaproteobacteria > Lysobacterales > Lysobacteraceae > Stenotrophomonas > Stenotrophomonas sp. TWI809. The sequence continues at coordinate 142,855 of NZ_JBDJLE010000004.1, forward strand.
GGCAGGGTCCTGCCAGCGCCCCTCGCGCAGCACCGCCTGCCACAGGTCCCAGCCCCCCTTTCCGCCGGGTCGGTCGCTGGCCCAGACGATGCGCTGGCCATCCGCTGCGATCGTGGCCTGCGCCTCGTTGGCCTTGGTGGAGACCACGCCCATGCCCTCGATGCCGAATTCGGAAAGCGCCATCGCGGCGGGTGTGCAGAGTAAACTGGCGCTCAGCGCGAGCAGAGACAATGGAATGCGCATCATCGCGTCCGTTGGGGTTTGCGTTCCATTCTAGGCCCGGAGCAGGAAACCCATGACCGACCGTTACGCCGTATTCGGCCAGCCCATCGCGCATTCGCAGTCGCCGCACATCCATGCCACGTTCGGCCGGCAGGAAGGCCTGGCGCTGGACTACCGTGCGATCGAGGCATCGCCGGGCGAGTTCCTGGCGGCCCTGGAGGCCTTTGCCGCCGAGGGTGGCGTGGGCGCCAACATCACCGCGCCGCACAAGGAAGCCGCCTTCGCGCTGTGCACCACGCTGACCTCGCGCGCGCGCCGCGCCGGTGCGGTCAACACGCTGCTGCGCAAGGGCGATCGCTGGCATGGCGATACCACCGATGGTATCGGCCTGGTCCGGGATCTCACCGACCGTCACGGCCTGGACCTGCGTGGCCGCCGCACCCTGTTGATCGGCGCCGGTGGCTCGGCCCGCAGCGTGGCCCCGGCCCTGCTGGATGCCGGCATCCTGGAGCTGGTGGTGGTCAACCGCACCCCCGAGCGCGCCGACGCGCTGATCGATGCGATGGGTGAGCCGGGTCGCGCCATCACCCGCTACTGGGAAGACATCCGCGAGCTGGGCGATTTCGAGCTGATCATCAATGCCACCTCGGCCGGCCGCGACCGCGCCGCGGAGTTCAAGCTGCCGCTGTCGCTGGTCAACAGCATGACCACCGCGGTCGACCTCAACTACGGCGAGGCCGCGATTGCCTTCACTGCGTGGGCGCGCTCGGCCAGCTGCCGCAACATCGTTGATGGCTTGGGCATGCTGGTCGAACAGGCGGCGGAGAGCTTCCTGCAGTGGCACGCCGTGCGCCCGCAGACCGATGCGGTCTACACCGAGCTGCGGACCCAACTGGCCCCGCTGGCCGGCGAGGACTGAGCCGGTGGACATGGATCTGCTGATCTCGATGCTGACCATGGTGGGCGTGCGCCTGCCGGTACTGATCGCGCTGGCGATCGCGGTGGTCTGGGTGGTGGATACCCCGCGCGGCGCGATCCGCAGCGTGGCCTTGGCTGCGCTGGGCGTGATGGCGCTGACCACCCTGGCCGGCCTGGTGCTGAACCTGGTGCCGATGTGGATGGTGCAGCAGGGCAACTACGAGAATCTGCAGCTGATGTCCAAGCTGCTCGGTGCCGGCCACTTCGCGCTCAATCTGTTCGAGGCGCTCGCGCTGGTGCTGCTGGTCTGGGCGATGACGCGCGCGCTGCGCGGCCGCGCCGTTCCCCCCGCTGCGCCGCTGCCGCCACGCTGAGCGGGTGCAGCAGGCTGTCGCAGTCCACCGTGTTGACGTGGGCCGCGTCACGGATATGAACCGGCGCGGAAAATGGCGCCGGTCACGGCCCCCGGGTCGTGAGAAAATGGGGGCCGTGATCCAGTCAGGCAGTCCCCCGGCGTGACCGAAAAAGTTGAAGCTCCCCGCGCCCTGAACGACGAGCTCAAGGCCGGCATCCGCGATGCCTACGCCAAGCTGCAGGCCAATACGCCCGGCTTCAGCACCCGGCGTTCGCAGAGCCAGATGATCGGCGTGGTGTCGCGTGCGCTCTCGCACAGCGGCGGCGTCGGCGTGGTCGAAGCACCCACCGGCGTCGGCAAGTCGCTGGGCTACTTGACCGCCGGCGTGCCGATCGCACTGGCGACCAAGAAGAAACTGGTGATCAGCACCGGCACCGTGGCGCTGCAGTCGCAGTTGGTCGAGCGCGACATCCCCAATTTCCTCAAGGCCACCGGCATTGAAGCCACCGTGGCGCTGGCCAAGGGCCGCACCCGCTACCTGTGCACCCGCAACGCGGCCGAGGCGCATGGCGATGGCGCGCAGGAAGGCATGTTCGACGACGAACAGCCTTTGTTCGACCGGCCGTTGGCGCCGATCGAGATGGACCTGGCGCAGTCGCTGAGCAAGGCCTTCCTGGAAGGCCGCTGGAACGGTGACCTGGACAACGCGCCGGAAACGATCAGCAACACCCTGCGCTCGCGCATCACCACGCCGGCCTCCGGCTGCGCCGGGCGCAAGTGCGCCTACTCGGCGCAGTGCGCGGTGCTGCGCTCGCGCAACACCGTGCGCGAGGCGCAGATCGTGGTGACCAATCACGCGCTGCTGTTGTCGGCGCTGTCGATCGGCGAGAGCGACAACGGCCAGCCGCTGATCGCCCCGCCCTCGGACATGCTGCTGGTGCTTGATGAAGGGCATCACATCGGCAACGTCGCCATCGACCAGGGCGCGGCCAGCCTCGCGCTGGACGAAATGGCCAAGCGCACCGGCCGCCTGCAGGTGCTGATCGCCGCGTCCTACCGCGCGGTGGACAAGGACAAGCTGGGCAACCTGCTGCCCAACGAGGCCATCGAAGCCGCCGCCAAGGTCAGCAAGCAGCTCAAGGCCTTCCGCGATGTGATCGACCGCAGCTGGCGGCCGGATCCTTCCGCACAGGAGCCGATGTGGCGCGCTCCGAATGGCCGCTTGCCGGACATCTGGATGCCGGATATCGAGGCCATCGCCGACGACACCCGCGCGCTGTTCAACTGGGCGCACGCCGCGCTGACGCAGGTGGCCAAAGGCAAGCCCGAGGATGCCGCGCGCGAGCGCCTGCAGCGCAACCTCGGCATGGCGCTGGAGATGATCGAGCAGCAGCACAACCTGTGGACCGGCTGGCGCCGCGAGGACAAGGAGGGCCAGCCGCCGACCGCGCGCTGGATCACCCTCTCGCGCGATGGCGATCTGATTCTGCATGGCTCACCGGTCTCGGCCGCGAACGTGCTGCGCAAGCTGCTCTGGGACGAAGTGGACTCGGTGGTGATGACCTCGGCCACGCTCACCGGCGGTGGCGATTTCCAGGCGCTGGCGATCGACAACGGCATTCCGGCCGAGGCCGAGATGGTCTCGCTGGCCTCGCCGTTCGATCTGCCGAACCAAGCGCAGCTGATCGTGCCGGCATTCCCGGTCACCCCGGATGACAAGGAAGGTCACCCCAAGGAAATCGCGAAGTACCTGGTCAAGGAGCTGGACTGGGGCAAGGGCAGCATCGTGCTGTTCACCTCGCGCTGGAAAATGGAAAAGGTGGCCGAGCTGATGCCGGCCGCGCAGCGCAAGCAGGTGCTGGTGCAGGGCGAAACGGCCAAGCAGAAGATGATCGACGAGCACCTGCGGCGCACCTCGGCCGGGGAGGGCTCGGTGCTGTTCGGGCTCAATTCCTTCGGCGAGGGCCTCGATCTGCCCGGCGAAGCCTGCACCACGGTGGTGATCACCCAGGTGCCGTTCGCGGTGCCGACCGATCCGCAGACCTCCACCCTGAGCGAGTGGTTCGAAAGCCGCGGCCTGAATGCCTTCAACCTGATCGCGATCCCGCATGCGCTGCGCACGCTGACCCAGTTCTCCGGCCGGTTGATCCGCACCTCCACCGATACCGGCCGCGTGATCATCCTCGACTCGCGGCTGCTGACCCGCCGCTATGGCAAGCGCATCATCGATTCACTGCCGCCGTTCAAGCGGGTGATCGGGTAGGGATGCATCAGACAGCCACGTGGCCGTGGCGTTCACAACGGTAGAGCCACGCCATGCGTGGCTGCTCTCCGATGAGAACGCGCCGCAGCCTGACACTGCACGCATCCACGCATGGCGTGGGCCTACTCTTCCAGCTTCGCCAAGTCCCGCACCGCACCCTTGTCGGCACTGGTGGCCAGCAACGCATAGGCCTTCAGCGCGCCGGTGACCTTGCGCGGGCGCGCCTCGCGCGGCTTCCAGCCCAGTGCATCCTGCTCGGCGCGGCGTGCGGCCAGCGTGGCGTCATCCAGCAGCAGATCGATGCGCCGTGCGGGGATGTCGATGCGGATGCGATCGCCGTTTCGGACGAGGCCAATGGTGCCGCCCGAGGCCGCTTCCGGCGAGGCATGCCCGATCGACAGGCCCGAGGTGCCGCCGGAGAAACGGCCGTCGGTGAGCAGGGCGCAGTGCTTGCCCAGCCCCTTGGATTTCAGATAACTGGTCGGGTACAGCATCTCCTGCATGCCCGGGCCACCGCGCGGGCCTTCGTAGCGGATCACCACCACGTCGCCGGCCACCACGTCATCGGCGAGGATGCCGGCCACGGCGGCGTCCTGGCTCTCGAACACGCGCGCGTTGCCTTCGAACACGTGGATGGATTCGTCGACGCCGGCGGTCTTCACCACACAGCCATCGACGGCCAGATTGCCGCGCAGCACCGCCAGCCCGCCTTCGGCCGAATAGGCATGCGCGACGGCGCGGATGCAGCCCTCGGCACGGTCCACGTCCAGCGTCGGCCAGCGCGTGGCCTGGCTGAAGGCGACCTGGGTCGGGATGCCGGCGGGGCCGGCACGGAAGAAATCGTGCACCTTTTCATCGGTGCTCACCGCGACATCCCAGCGTGCGATCGCCTCGGCCAGGGTGCGGCTGTGCACGGTCGGCACGTCGGTATGCAGCAGGCCACCGCGCGCGAGTTCGCCGAGGATGCCGAACACACCGCCAGCGCGATGCACATCCTCCATGTGGTACTTCGGCGTGTTCGGGGCGACCTTGCACAGCTGCGGCACACGGCGCGAGAGTTCGTCGATGGCATGCAGGTCGAAGTCCACCTCCGCTTCCTGCGCCGCGGCCAGCAGATGCAGGATGGTGTTGGTGGAGCCGCCCATGGCGATATCCAGCGTCATCGCGTTCTCGAACGCTTCGCGGGTGGCGATGCCGCGTGGCAATGCACCCACGTCTTCGCCGCCGTACCAGCGGTGGCACAGTTCCACGACCACGCGGCCGGCGCGGCGGAACAGCTGCTCGCGGTCGGCGTGGGTGGCCAGCGTGGAGCCGTTGCCGGGCAGCGACAGCCCCAGCGCTTCGGTCAGGCAGTTCATCGAGTTGGCGGTGAACATGCCCGAGCACGAGCCGCAGGTCGGGCACGCGCTGCGCTCGTACTCGGCGACCTTCTCGTCGCTGGCGCTTTCATCGGCGGCGATCACCATCGCATCCACCAGATCCAGCTTGTGCTCGGACAAGCGCGTCTTGCCCGCTTCCATCGGCCCACCGGAGACGAACACCACCGGGATGTTCAACCGCAGCGCGGCCATCAGCATGCCGGGGGTGATCTTGTCGCAGTTGGAAATGCACACCAGCGCATCGGCGCAATGCGCGTTGACCATGTACTCCACCGAGTCGGCGATGATCTCGCGGCTGGGCAGCGAATACAGCATGCCGTCGTGGCCCATCGCGATGCCGTCATCCACCGCGATCGTATTGAACTCCTTGGCCACGCCGCCGACCTGCTCGATCTCGCGCGCCACCAGTTGCCCCAGGTCCTTGAGGTGCACGTGGCCGGGCACGAACTGGGTGAACGAGTTGGCGATGGCGATGATCGGCTTGTGGAAGTCGCCATCGGTCATGCCGGTGGCGCGCCACAGGGCGCGGGCGCCGGCCATGTTGCGGCCGGCGGTGGAGGTGCGGGAGCGGTATTCAGGCATGGTGGCTGGCAGGATCTGGCGGGCCGTGGGGGCGCGTTTCACCTCGATTCTGCCGAAAAATTCCGGTTGCGTTTGCAACCGTTGCCACCGGTGTTTTCCGGGCAAAACCTGAAACCGCGTTCAGCTGGGCGACTTTGCCGGTTTTGGTTGTTCGCCCCGATCAGGCATGATTGGGGAGATAACCGTACTAGGGGGCATGACGCCATGAAACGTTCCAGGACCACTGCGCTGCTGCTGATGAGCGCCGCGCCGCTGCTGTTCACCGCCTGCCAGAAGAACGAGGCCGTGCAGGTGCAGGAAGGGCTCTACACCTCGGTGCAGGCCTGTACCGAAGCCACCGGCGATCCGTCCAGCTGCCGCACTGCCTTCGCCGAGGCGCAGAAGCAGTCGGCCGATGCCGCCCCCAAGTACGCCACGCGTGAAGCCTGCGAGGCCGAATACAACGCCGAGCAGTGCGTGGAACAGAAGACCTCCACCGGCCATTCGTTCATCGGCCCGATGATGATGGGCTTCTTCATGTCGCAGATGCTGAGCAACCGTGGCGGCGCAGGCCTGGCCCAGCAGCCGGCCGCGAGCCCGGCCTACCAGGACAAGGCCAAGGGCTGGGCACGCCCGGGTCCGTCGACCGGTGGCATGAACACCGCCAGCGGCATCGGCGCCGGCAAGGCCGGCCTGGCCCCGGTCAATGCCACCCCGAACCGGGCGGTCACCGCCAGCCGCGGTGGCTTCGGCAACACCAGCAGCAACCGCAGCAGCGTCGGCGGCTGATCGATGCAGCGCGTGCGTATCGCCGAGCGCAGCCAATGGCGCGCCCGGGCCGAAGAGTCGGGCTTCCGTTTCCACACCATCGATGGCCTGCCGTACTGGGATGAAACCGCGTACTACGCCTTCACCCTGCGCCAGATCGAACAGGACATCGAAGATCCCAGCGCCGAGCTGCATGCGATGGCGATGGACCTGGTGGACGAGGTGGTGGGCAGCCAGCAGCTGATGGACCAGCTGGCGATCCCGCCGCCGTTCCGCGACTGGATCGCTGACAGCTGGCGTCGCCGCGAGCCGCACCTGTATGGGCGGCTGGATTTTGCCTACGACGGCACCGGCCCGGCCAAACTCTACGAGCTGAATTACGACACGCCCACCTCGCTGTTTGAAGCCTCGTTCTTCCAGTGGCAGTGGCTGGAGGACCAGCGCAACCAGAACCGGCTGCCGCCGGATGCCGATCAGTTCAACGCGATCCATGAGGCGCTGGTCGAACGCTTCGGCGAACTGGCCGCGCAGCTGCCGCCGCCGCTGTATTTCAGCGCGGTGGGTGCGTCGGACGAAGACCAGGGCACGGTCGCCTACCTGCGCGACTGCGCGGCCCAGGCCGGCCTGCGCGGCGAAGCGATCGCGATCGAGGATATCGGCCTGTCCGAGGACGGGCGCTTCACTGCGCTCGACGACACCGTGATCGGCAGCCTGTTCAAGCTGTACCCGCTGGAAGACCTGATGACCGAGTCGTTCGGCCAGGCGCTGCCCGCCTCGGGCGTGCAGCTGCTGGAACCGGCGTGGAAGGCGATCCTCAGCAACAAGGGCGTGCTGCCGCTGCTGTGGCAGCGTCACCGTGGCCACCCGAACCTGCTCGCCGCCGAGTTCGACGATGGCAGCGAGCTGCCGCGTGGCTGGGTGCGCAAGCCGCTGTTTTCACGCGAGGGCGCCAATGTGGCCATGCACCTGGCCGATGGCAGCTGGCAGGAAAGCGAAGGCCCGTACACCGGCCCGGCGATCCGCCAGGCCGCGCATCCGCTCACCGCGTTCGATGGCGGCTATCCGCTGATCGGCAGCTGGGTGGTGGGTGACCACGCCTGTGGCATGGGCATCCGCGAAGACAATAGCCGGATCACCCGCGACAGCGCCCGCTTCGTACCGCACGCGATCATCGACGAAGCGCCGACGCGCATCTATCTCTGAGCGTTACAGCAACCCATCCCGCTTGACCGCCAGGTAGCGTTCCACCAGCGCGCCGGGCAGTGCTTCGGCGGTGACATCCAGCACCATCACCCGGTGGCTGCGCAGCGCGTCATGTGCGTCGCTGCGCTGCTGCAGGTAACGCGCGATCGCGCCGGCTTGGGTGGCGTCCTGCAGGGTCTCCACCGGCTGGGCCAGCGCATCGTCCAGCGCGCGTTCGCGCAGGCTGGCCACGCACACCAGGTGCTGGCGTTGCAGCAGGCGCACTGCGGCGAGCAGGTCTTCGATGTCCTCATCGCGCACGTTGGTGACCAGCATCACCAGCGAGCGCCGGCGCTGACGCAGCGACAGCTCGGTGGCAGCGGCGAGGTAATCGGTGGCCACCGGCTGCGCCTGCAGATCGTAGCTGGCGCGCAGCAGGGTATCGATGGTGCCCATGCCGCGTCTGGGCGCGACCCAGCGGCTGTCGCCCCCGGCCGCAAACAGGCCCACACCGTCGCCCTGGCGCAGCGCAAGGTAGGACACCACCAGCGCCGCGTTGAGCACATGATCGAAGTGCGACAGGCCACCTTCGCTGGCCATCATGCGCCGGCCGGTGTCGATCATCAGCACCAGCTGCTGGTTCTTCTCGTCCTGGTATTCGCGGGAGATCAGCTTGCGCGCCCGCGCGGTCGCCTTCCAGTCGATCTGGCGCAGGCTGTCGCCGACGCGGTACTCGCGCATCTGGTGGAAGTCGGTGCCTTCGCCGCGGCGGCGCTTGAGGTGCGCGCCGACCAGGCGCGAGGCCTGTTCGGCACTGAACAGCGCGAAGCGGGTGAGCGGCGCGAAGTTGGGATACACGCGCACCGTCATCGCTGGCGGCAGCTGCCGCCGCTGATGCCACAGCCGCCACGCGCTGTGCATGCGCAGGTGCACGCCCTCGAACACGAAACGGCCACGCGCGGTCGGGGTCAGTCGGTACGCCACGCTGCTGGTGACCATCGGTTTGAGCGCCAGCGACCGCGGCAGGCCCTGCAGGCTCCAGCCGCCGGGCACCAGATCGAACACGTCCACGCGCTGGTGCCGGCTCGATTCCAGCCGCAGCGTCGCCTCGCGTTCAACGTTCAGTGCCAGCGACTCCGGCAGCTCGCGGTGCACACTCGGCGAGGGCTGGCGGCGCAGGCGCAGCAGGTCCACCAGCGCAATCAGCGCCACGCCGCCACCGATCGCCCACCAGACCGCCTGCGGCCAGGCACCGAGCACCACCGGCACGCCGAGCAGGCCCCAGCCGGCCAGCAATGCCAGCAGCAGCGCGCCCGGCCTCATGCCGATCGCTCGCGATGGAGGACGCGCGCCCTCATTTGCGCGGTGCGTCCACCTTGGCCAGCAGCGCGGTCAAGGCATCGTCGGCGCTTTGTCCTTCGATCTGCAGTTCCGGTGCCAAGGCGATGCGGTGGCGCAACGCCGGCTTGGCGATGTCGCGTACGTCATCGGGGGTGACGAAATCACGGCCGGACAGCACCGCCTGCGCACGCGCCGCACGCACCAGCGCGATGCTGCCGCGCGGCCCGGCGCCGAGGGCGATACCCGGCCACTGCCGGGTGGCAGCCACGATCCGCACCGCGTAGTCGATCACTTCCGGATCGACCGTGATCGCCGCGGTCGCCTGCTGCAGCGCGACCACGTCGGCCCCGCTCAGCACGCGTGGTACCTGCGAGAGATCGAAGTCGGCCGCGCTGCGGCCGGTGGTGATCGCATCGACCATGCGCTTCTCGTCGTCCAGCGTCGGGTAATCGATCAGCACCTTGAGCAGGAAGCGGTCCAGCTGTGCTTCGGGCAGCGGGTAGGTGCCTTCCTGCTCGACCGGGTTCTGCGTGGCCAGGGTCAGGAAGGGCGGGGACAGCGCGAACGCCTTGCCTTCGATGGTGACCTGGCCTTCCTGCATCACTTCCAGCAGGGCCGACTGGGTCTTGGCCGGGGCCCGATTGATTTCATCGGCGAGCAGCAGGTTGGTGAACACCGGGCCGCGACGGATCTTGAAGCTCTCGGTCTTCGGGTCGTACACCGCATGGCCGCTGACATCGCTGGGCATCAGGTCCGGGGTGAACTGCACGCGGCCATAGTCCAGCTCCAACGCCTGGGCGAGGGCGCGCACCAGCAGGGTCTTGCCCAGCCCGGGCACGCCTTCGATCAGCACGTGGCCGCCGGCCAGCAGCGCGATCAGGATCTGGTCGAGCACCTCGGGCTGGCCGATGAAGGCGCGGCCCACGGCCTCGCGCACCGCATCGACGCGCTCGGACAACGGCGATGGGGATGGCGTCACGGCAGGCGGGGACAACGGCGGCGGAAGCGTCGGCTCGGTCATAGCAGGTTTCTCATCTGGATCAGCAGGCGGATGCGGTCGCGCAGGCCGGCGACGTCGTGGGAAGCGGGTGGGGTCAAGGCGGTCTGCACGCGCTCGTGCGACCACTGCAGCAAGGTGGCGACGGCCTGTACCCGGGCCTCGCCGGTCAGTGCGGCCGCACTCGGCGAACGCCGCCGCAGACGCGCCAGGAACGCGCGGCGGACCGCGTCATACAACAGCGGTGCCTTGCCAAAGCGCAACAGGTGGTCGCCGCTGGCGCGGATGTGTTCGAGCAGCGAGCGGCGTTCCGCGGCAGGCGAGGGCAATTCACTGCCCAGGCGCTGGGTGCGCTGCCACAGCCAGCCGAGCAGGGCCAGCAGCAACGGCGCCCACACCGGCCAGCCGAGGTAGAACACGCGGTTCCACAACGACGGCGGGCGCGAAGCGTAGACCAGCCACATCGTGCCCTTGCCGTAGTTGGGCGCCAGCACGTAGCGGGTGAGATCGCGGTGGGCTTTGTCGTGCAGGCCATCAACGAGGGCGTTGGCAGCGTTTGGCGGAACAGTCGGGTTGGGCCGGCCCTTGCCCTGCATGAAGGCCATGTCGGCCAGCACATCGATGCGCCCCTGGCCGTGGCGCAGGCGGGCGAAGACCCGATTGGCCGCGTTGCCCCACTCGCGCTCGAGCCCCATGCCCGGGGGTGGCTCCACCGCGAAGCGGCGGCCAGTGCAGAACTCCACATGCTGCGGGTCATCGCGCACGTGGAACTGCTGGCAATAGCTTCCGCGGTCCGCGCTGTCCACGCCGAGCGCGTCCAGCAGCGGGCCATTGCGGGCGGTGTCCTTGCCCACCGGTGGCGTGCGCACGATCAGGTGCCCACCACGCTCCACCCAGGCCATCAGCGTTGCTACGGCAGGTGCGGGCACTTCCGCGCTGTCCTGCAGCAGCACCAGGGTATCGCCCGGCGCCAGCGGCATCCGGGTCAGGTCCAGGCGTGGCCGCGACTGCACGGTCAGCCCGTCCGCACGCAGCGCCTGGCCGAGGACGTACAGCGGGTTGTAGCTGGCTTCGCCCTGTGGCGGCAGGTGCTCTGTGTGCGTCACCCGCTCGTGGGTGCGCAGGAACAGGATCGCCAGCGGTACGCCGATCACCAGCAGGCCCAGGCCGACCAGCAGCCAGCGCAGGCGGGCGCTCACGCGCGCCACCCGAACTGGGCCTGCAGAATCGTCGCCAGCGCATCGAAGTCATCATCGCTGGGCAGTCGGCCGGCATAGGCCGCGTATTGCCAGACCCGCACGATGCGCGCGAACAGGCTGCGGTCGGCCTCGGCCGGCATCCGTCGCGAGGCCCGCAGACATTGTGCCTCGGTCGCACCCGGGGGCAGGTTGATCTGCGCCTGTTCGCTCATCGACTCCACACTCGCGCGGTACAGCAGCGCCAGCGCCTGGCGTGGGCGGCCCTCCTGCCACAGGGCACGCGCACGCGCGGCGGGATCGGGCGGCGCCACGTCCGGTACCCGGATCGGCTCTTCCACCACGGCCGCCGCCTTTGCCCGGCGGCGCTGGCCGGAGCCGCGCAGCCACGGCAGCCAGCGCGGTGCGGTGGCCAGCAGCAGCAACACCAGGACCCCGACCACCGCCCACAGCGTCCATTCGGCGATCCGGGCCGGCAACAGCGGCCCCTTGCTGCCGCGTTGGCCATTGGCCTTGGCCGCGGCCTCACGTTTCGCCTTCTCCGCCTCGGTTGCATCGCGCTCGATGCGCGTCCACTCGGTGACCTCACGGGTCGGACTCTGCAGCGGGTCTTCATACGCGCGCTGCACGGCCTGGCGGAAGCCAGCCGTATCCACCGCTTCAGCGCCAAAGATGACCGGGGGCGTGTTGTCCGGATCATTGTCGTACGTACGCGGCGGGTCATCGGCGTCATCGTCGTCGCCACCGTCGCCACCGTCGGCATCCGCGACCGCGTCCGCGTCCGAAGCCGTATCGGCGTCCTGCGCAGGCGACGGAGCGTCATCGGCCGGCGTCGGCAACGCACCCTTGGTGTTCGACTGCGCCGGTGCCTGTTGGGCGTGCAGTGCCGCGCCCGGCCAGACCAGCACAAGGGCCAGCACCAGCAGTGGCGCAGCGCGCTGCAACCGTGCATGCAGGCGCCGGAAGGCGATCTCCAGGTCCCATGCTTCCATCTGCGTACGCCGGTCCAGATACAGGCCGAAGCCGGCACCGACATAGAACGGCCCGATCAGTGTGGCGGCCAACCAGAACAGCAGGTTCACGCCCAGCTGCATCCACGCCGGCATGTCCTGCTTGGCCAGTTCCCACGCCGCGCGCCAGGACTCGGACAACAGGTCCACCGGGATGAACAGGAACACCGCGGCGATGCCGCCGACCACCAGCACGATCTCGAAGACCATGCACACCAGCGTCAGCAGTACGGCATGGCCCATCGCGCCACCGGCGATGGCGCGCCGACGTTGGCGACGATGCGCGGCGTCGGTGCCCTCCAGCAGATTCACCGGCAGCAGCACCGAGCGCAGCGGACTCAGGCGCCGCCAGCCCAGATAGCCCCAGAAGCCCTCCCAGCCCCACGTGCGCTGCGCGCGCAATGTCTGCGGGGTGGTGGATGCATCGCCGAACACCCCGCGCGAGATCACATACAACGCGATGCGCTCGAACAACGGCTTGAGCCACCACATCGCCAACCAGGACCAGCCGAAACTGTCGGTCCACCAGGCCAGCGCGTTGAGCAACACGAACACCGGCAGCGACACGACGACCCACGGCGCCCAGATCGCCGCGGCATGCCGACGCACCAGGGCCATGCCCAGCTCCATGGCTTCCCAGCCGGAGCGTGCGCGAAGGACGATGTTGAGCCGGTCAATCTGCATCGGCCCCTCCGCGTCCGCCGCGCCACAACCACACCAACACCGCGGTCCACAGCACGGCCGCCACGCTGTATTTGCCCCAGGCCGGAATCGCCGCGATAGAGGACCAGAACGCTTCGATGAAGGCGGCGATCAGCAACATCGCCGCGACCCCAACGCACAGCTTGGCCCCGATCACACCGCCCTCGACCAGCGCATCGATGCGACGCCGGCGGCCGGGCGCGAGCAGTTTCATGCCCAGCTGCAATCCAGCGCCGCCGGCGATCACGATCGCGGTCAGTTCGAACGCGCCGTGGCCCGCCACGAAGCGCCAGAACGGATCGCCGTGGCCGACGTGCTGCAGATGGCCGGCGACCGATCCGATGCCGACGCCGTTGAACAGCATCACCAACACCGTGCCGACGCCGGCGATCAGCCCGAAGGCGAACGTGCGCAGGCCGATGCTGATGTTGTTCATGATGTAGTAGCCGAACATCGTCCAGTTGGTGCCGCTGTCGCGGCCCAGGTTCGGCGAGGCCGGGTCGTACATGCGTTCGAATTCGGCGATGCGCGCGTTGTCCATCAGCAGATGGATCAGCTCGGGGCGCCACAGGATCAGCGCGAAGCTGCCCACCAGCGGCACCACGAACAACGCTGCGGCTACCCACATGCTGCGCGCCTGGCTGCGCACCAGCTGCGGGAAATCGGCGAACAGGAAGGCGAGTGCACGCTGCCACTGCGGACGCGGGGTGCGGTAGAGCAACGTGTGGCCCTGCTGCATCAACTGCTGCAGGCGTGCCACCAGCTGCGGGCTGTAACCGCGCCGACGCGCCAGTGCCAGCTGTTGGCACAGGCGGCGGTAGCGTTGCGGGAAATCACCATCGTCCAGGCCCTCGTGGACCGGCTGCCGGCGCGCCTGCCGCGGGCGCTCACCGCGCTGGGCCAGCCACTCCTCCAGCGCCTGCCATTCGGCCTGGTAGCGGGCGACGAACTGCTCCTGTCTCATCGCCGCCCCAGCAGCCAGTTGGCCATCGCATACAGGCGCAGCACGCCGACCTGGCCGTGGCTGCCGGTGAGTGGCGACGCGATGTCGGCCAGCTCCTGCTGGCGCGGGGCCGATAGCCGCGGCGCGCGTTCGGCGAAGGCGACCACGGCAGCCTGTTCGGCCGGCTGCAGGGGCTGCGGCGGGGGCAGCACGCTGCCGACCGGCACGGTACCCCCCAGCGGCGCTGCGCCCTGGTGGATCACCACGGTGCCGGCGACCAGATCGCCAAGGCGGCGGCCATGCGCATCGAACAGACTCGACAGCAGTCCCAGCGCGTAGCCGAACGGCAGCATGTCCACGGTGCGTAGCAGGTTGCGGGTGATCGCGCTCATCCAGCCGATCGGTCCACCATCGCGCGCCACCACACGCAGACCCATCGCGCGCTTGCCCAGCGTGCGGCCCCAGCAGGCTTCCTGGACGATGGTGTAGGCCCACATCAGCAGGAACATCAGGCCGAGGTAGAGCCCTTGGCCGAACCCGCCGAGGAAGGCCAGCGGAATGCTCAGCATCATCAATGCGCCGACCCGGATCACGAAGTCGATCGCCCACGCCAGCGCACGCGGCAACGGCCCGGCGACCGGCAGGTGCAGGGGCACGCCTTCAGGGGTGATGACCTCCCGGTAGGTATCCAGCATGGGTGCGCTCATCGGTGGCGCTTCACGGTGGATCGTACGGAAGGCCACGGGGGACGCCGGATTCCTCTCCGGTCTGCCAGCGGGGGCATGCGGTTCTCGACTGCTTCCTGGTCGGCTGAGGACTTTACCGCAATCAACCCCGGTACTGGTCCTTCAGGCGCACGTAGTGATCGGCCGAGTAATGCAGCGACTCGATCTCCTTGTCGCTGAGCGTGCGCGCCAGCCGTGCCGGGTTGCCCAGCCACAGTTCGCCTTCGCCGACCACCTTGCCCGGGCCGAGCACCGCGCCGGCGCCGAGGAAGCCATGGGTGCTCACCGTCGCGCCGTCCAGGATGCAGGCGCCCATGCCGATCAGGCAGTAATCGCCGATCGTGCAGGCATGGATGATGGTGCCGTGGCCGACCGTGACGCCCTCACCGATGATCGTCGGGTAGCCGCCCTTGTTGAACGGGCTGTGGTGGCTGACGTGGATGATGGTGCCGTCCTGGATGTTGCTGCGCGCACCGATCCGCACGTGGTTCACATCGCCGCGGATCACCGTACCCGGCCACACCGAGACGTCATCGCCCAGCACCACATCGCCGATGATCGTGCAGGCCGGATCGATGTAGACGCGCTCGCCGAGCACGGGCAGTTTGTCGAGGAAGGGGCGGATCGGGGACATGCGCAAACTCCGGCAACGCAGGGGCTGGGACGCCGCCTGCAGCGTTGTCCCGGCCCCCGATGATAGCGCGGGGGCGCCCGCCACCCGCCGATACCCGTACACCAACGGTCGGCTCTACCGGCGGTGGGTGCTGTGTTACGCGGCGCGGGTGCGGCGCGCGCGCTCCAGATGCACCAGCAGCAGCGAGATCGCCGCCGGGGTCATGCCGGGGATGCGCTGGGCCTGGCCGAGGGTCTGCGGCCGCACGCGTTCGAGTTTCTGCTGCACTTCCGCCGAGAGGCCGCGCACGCCGGCGTAATCGAAATCGGCCGCGATCGCGGTGTTCTCGTGGCGCTGCTGGCGTTCGATCTCGTCGCGCTGGCGGTCCAGGTAGCCGGCGTACTTCACCCCGATCTCGACCTGCTCGGCGACCTTGGCATCGGCCACGGCCGGGCCAAGCGAGGGCACCTGCATGAGCGTGGCGTAGTCCAGTTCCGGGCGCTTGATCAGATCCAGCACATTGGTTTCGCGGCTGACCGCCACGCCCAGCGTGGCCTCCACTTCGCGGCCCAGCGCATTGCCCGGCGTGGCCCACAGCGCACGCAGCCGTGCGGTTTCCTGCGTCACGGCGTCCTGCTTGGTCTGGAAGGCGGCCCAGCGGCGGTCGTCGACCAGGCCCAGCTCGCGGCCGAGGCCGGTCAGGCGCACATCGGCGTTGTCCTCGCGCAGCTGCAGCCGGTACTCGGCGCGGCTGGTGAACATGCGATACGGCTCGTTGGTGCCGTGGGTGATCAGATCGTCGACCAGCACGCCCAGGTAGGCCTCATCGCGGCGCGGGCACCAGCCGGCGTCGTCACGGGTGAAGCGCGCGGCGTTGAGCCCGGCCAGCAGGCCCTGCGCGGCGGCTTCTTCATAGCCGGTGGTGCCGTTGATCTGGCCCGCGAAGAACAGGCCGCTGACGGTCTTGGTCTCCAACGTGTTCTTCAGCCCGCGCGGATCGAAGAAGTCGTATTCGATCGCGTAGCCGGGGCGGGTGATGTGCGCGTTCTCGAAGCCACGCATGCTGCGCACCAGTTCCAGCTGCACATCGAAGGGCAGCGAGGTGGAGATGCCGTTGGGGTAGATTTCGACCACATCCAGCCCTTCGGGCTCGACGAAGATCTGGTGACTGGCCTTTTCGGCGAAACGCACCACCTTGTCCTCGATGGAGGGGCAGTAGCGCGGGCCGATGCCTTCGATCTGGCCGCTGTACAGCGGCGAGCGGTGCAGGGCGTTGCGGATGATCTCGTGGGTGCGCTCGCTGGTGTGGGTGATCCAGCAGCTCACCTGCGCCGGGTGCTCGTCCACGCTGCCGAGGAAGGACATCACCGGGCGCGGATCGTCGCCGGGCTGTTCTTCCATCACGGTGTAATCCAGCGAACGGCCGTCGATCCGTGGCGGCGTGCCGGTCTTGAGGCGGTCGATCACGAACGGGCGCTCGCGCAGGCGCGCGGCCAGCGTGGTTGCCGGCGGGTCGCCCATGCGACCGGCGGCGTACTGGGTTTCACCGACGTGGATCTTGCCCGCCAGGAAGGTGCCGGCGGTAAGCACCACCGCGGCCGCGCTGAAGCGCAGCCCGGTCTGGGTGATCGCACCGCGCACGGCATCGCCTTCGATGATCAGGTCATCGACCGCCGCCTGGAAGACCGTCAGGTTGGGCTGGGCTTCGACGATCTGGCGGATCGCCATCCGGTACAGATTGCGGTCGGCTTGGCAGCGCGTGGCGCGCACGGCCGGGCCTTTGGAGGCATTGAGCGTGCGCCACTGGATACCGGCGCGGTCGGCGGCATGCGCCATCGCGCCGCCCAGGGCGTCGATTTCCTTGACCAGGTGGCCCTTGCCGATCCCGCCGATGGCCGGGTTGCAGCTCATCGCGCCGATCGTTTCCACGTTGTGGGTCAGCAGCAGGGTGCGCGCACCGCTGCGCGCGGCCGCCAGCGCGGCCTCGGTGCCGGCGTGGCCGCCGCCGATGACGATCACGTCGTAGCGGTAGAAGGTGTCAGTCATGGCGGAGGAACTCGGGACGGGGCCGGGCAGCCCGGATCAGCCCTGGAGGCAGGGCGCGGGTGGCGATTTTAGCGCCATTCGTCGGGGGCCATGACATCCACCCTCAAGTTGGCACGTTTTCTGCAGATAACCCAATAGCACCCAGGATGGCATGCGCCTTGTGCGTAACGGACCGGAATTGGAACAGGGGCCGGTCCAAGCGCATCGTGGGGAAGCAGAGGGGCCGGTAGTCGGGGGACTGCCGGCCCTGTTTTTTTGAAGGCCCGCGCCGGTTTCATGGGCGCCAGATACAAAAGGCCCCGCCATTGGCGGGGCCTTCTGCGCTGTAGGTGCCGACATCCGACAGGGCCGGAACAGGGGGGATCCAGATGTTCCTGGCGGATATCGACATAGAGCCGAATGTGACGCCACTTGTCGCTTTTGGCACTTTGTGACCGTGACTGTCACCGCCCGGCTAGAGTGAACTGCCGGGCGCGTGAAAATCAAGCCATCTCAAGGCTCAACTGTGCGTTGGTTCGCATTGTTGAGATTCCGCCACGGGGAACCGTTCATCCTCGGCGCAGACGGACGCGGTGCCTGGGCCGGGCGTGCCTGGGGCGGCGGCGACGGGCGCTGCTGTTGGCGCTGCTGCGGGCGGCGCGGGCCACCGACCGAATCCATGTTCCGCCACGGCGAGCCGCCGTTGTTCGGACGCGGGCGATCCGGCGGACGGGTGGGGTTGCCGTTGCCGTTGCCGGGGCGCGGCGGCGGCCGATGATTGTGCGGCGGGCGATAGTTCGGGTACGGGCGATACACCGGATAGCCGTAGCCACCGCCATACCCACCGCCGTAACCGTAGTAGCCACCCCCGTAGTAGCCGCTGCCGTATCCGTAGGGATACCCGGCCGGGTAGCGATACTCGACCGAAGGTGCGCCGTGGTAGTAGCCATTGCCGCCGCCGCCACCGCCGACATAGTCGTACGTCGCGCAGCCGGACAGGGCCAATAACAGGCCACCGGCAAGAACAAGGCGCATTTTCATGATGGGGTCCCCCCAAAGGGCTGTAGGGCCAGCTTCCGCCCAGGGCATTGAATCGGCCCTTAACTCGGCCCGATCCGAATGAATGGTTGCCATGCTGACACGTTCATCCAGGCGGGTGTGGACGTGGGGCATACGTTAATCTTGCGTCATGAGCGATTCACCCTTGCCCTGTGTTGACGACGTGCTGGCGGCGGCGGCGCGCATTGCCGTGCACGCCTGCGTGACGCCGGTACTGCGCTCGCGCACGCTGGATGCGATGACCGGCGCCACCGTGTTCTTCAAGGCCGAGCATCTGCAGCGCAGCGGGGCGTTCAAGTTCCGCGGTGCCTGCAATGCCGTCTGGGCGCTGGAGGAGGCGCAGGCGCGGCGCGGGGTGGTCACCCACTCCTCCGGCAACCATGGCGCGGCCTTGGCGCTGGCCGCCCGCACCCGCGGCATCGCCTGCCACGTGGTCGTGCCCGACGGCGCGGTGGCCGCCAAGCTGGCCAACATCGGCCGTCACGGGGCCACGCTGTGGCGCTGCGATGCCTCGATCGCCGCGCGCGAAGCGATGTGCGCCCAGGTCCAGGCCGAAACCGGGGCGACCCTGGTGCATCCGTATACCGACCCCCAGGTCATTGCCGGCCAGGGCACGGCTGCGCTGGAGCTGCTGCACGCCAGCGAGGGCCTGGACATGATGGTGGTGCCGGTGGGCGGCGGTGGCCTGGCCTCGGGCACGCGGCTGGCCCTGCAGGCGGTCGCCCCGGCGACCGGGCTGGTGCTGGCCGAACCGCTGGGCGCGGCCGATACCGCGCGCTCGCTGGCGGCTGGCGAGCGCCGCATCGACTTCACCCCCGACACCGTCTGCGATGGCCTGCGCGGGACGCTCGGCGCGCCCAACTTCGCCCTGCTGCAGGGCGCGGCGCAGGTCATCACCGTCGCCGATGCGGCCACCGTGGCCGCAATGCGGCAGATCTGGCAGGTGCTCAAGCAGGTGGTGGAGCCATCCTCGGCCATCGCCCTGGCGGCGATCCTCGCCGAACCGGCGCGCTTTGCCGGCAAACGGGTCGGCGTGGTGCTGTCCGGTGGCAATGTCGATCTGGATGCCCTGCCGTGGGGCGCGGCATGAGCCGGCGCACGCGGGTGGGGTTGTTCGGGTGGCTGTGGCGGCTGTGCATCGTGCTGGCGGTGTGGCTGCTTGGGGTCACCGCGTGGATCGTCTGGATCGGCGAGCGCGATCAGGCGCAGAAGGCCGATGCGATCATCGTGCTCGGCGCCGCGGCCTATGACGCCAAGCCGTCGCCGGTGTTCGAAGAGCGCATCCGGCACGGGCTGGACCTGTACCAGCAGGGCTATGCGCCGCTGCTTATCTTCACCGGCGGCTACGGCGGCACCGGCGCACGCTTTTCCGAATCGCAGGTGGCGCGCCGCTACGCGCTCAAGCAGGGCGTCCCCGACGATGCGATCCTGATCGAGACCGCTTCACGCACCACGCGACAGAACCTGATCGAGGCGCGGCGCTTGATGGATCAGCGCAAGCTGCACCGCGTGATCATCGTCAGCGACCCGCTGCACATGGCCCGCGCGCTGCGCCTGTGCCGCGAGCTGGGCATCGATGCGCTGGCCTCGTCCACGCCGAGCACGCGCTTCCGCAGCTTCCACACCAGCTGGCGGTTCCTGGCGCAGGAAATCTACTTCTTCCATCGCGATCTGTTCCCGTCGTAGCGCCGACCGTTGGTCGGCTGGACGCATGGTGGCTCAGCGGTCCAGCCGACCAACGGTCGGCTCTACGCGATCAGCTTGGTCGGCTCAGGGCGTTTTGCGGCGGATCGGAATCGCCGAGATCGGCACCGTGGCGACATCGTGCCCCCGCTCGCGGATCGGCGCGCCGCCTTCCGGCGCCCACGCGTGTGCGTAGATCACTTCCCAGCTGCTGGGCAGCTTGCCGTCTTCGCGCCGCAGCGGCTCGTAGGCTGCGCGCGTGGCATCGAAGCGCCCGCGCCCGGTCAGCGTGTGGCGGCGGTCCTGGCGCGCGTTGGTGGCGCCGATCGCCTGCAGTTCGCGCATCAGCGCGGTCAGGTCGTCGTAGGTCAGGGTGAACAGGTCGCGGTCCAGGACCGGATCGCGGAAGCCGGACATCATCAGCGCATCGCCGAACTGTGCGATCGGTGCGAAGCGACTGACGTGCGGTACGTCGTCGGCGGCGGCGAACGCATCGCGCAGCTCGATCAGGGTTTCCGGCCCGAACGTGGAGACCAGCAGCAGGCCCCCGGGCTTGAGCGCGCGGCGGAACCCGGCGAACACCGCCGGCAGATCCTCCACCCACTGCAGGCACAGGTTGCTGAAGATCACATCCACGCTCTGGTCCAGCACCGGCAACGCCTGCGCATCGCCGCACACCCGCGAGAACGGCTTCCACCAGCCGGCCTGCTTCTTCGCCTCGCGCAGCATCGGCTGGGCCAGGTCCAGCGCGATCACCTGTGCCTTCGGCCAGCGCTTCTTCATGAGCGCGCTGGCATGGCCGGTGCCGCTGCCGACATCGAGCACCACCTGCGGCTGGCGGCTTTCCAGGTAATCCAGCGATTCGAGCAGGCGCTTTTCCACCTCGCGCTGCAGCGCCGCGGCGGCGTCGTAACTGCTGGCGGCGCGCGAGAAGGCGCGGCGGACATGATGGGGATCGAAGCTGGACGTCATGGGGTACTCACGGCTCAAAACGGTGGTGCGGGTGGACTCAGAAGGTGCCGGGGTAGGCGCCGCCATCGATCAGCAGGTTCTGCCCGGTGATATAGCCGGCCTGTGCGCTGCACAGGAAGGCGCAGGCGGCACCGAACTCATCGGCGGTGCCGAAGCGGCCGGCGGGAATATGCGTGCGTTTGCGCTCGGCCAGCTGGCCGGCATCGATGCCCTGCTGCTGCGCCAGGTACGCGAAGTTGCCGCGCAGGCGATCGGTATCGAACTGGCCCGGCAGCAGATTGTTGAGGGTGACGTTGTGGGCGACGGTCTTGCGTGCCAGCCCGGCCACGAACCCGGTCAGCCCGGAGCGCGCCCCGTTGGAGAGCCCGAGGATGTCGATCGGGGCCTTCACCGAAGAAGAGGTGATGTTGACCACGCGGCCGAAACCACGCTCGATCATGCCATCCACCGTGGTGCGGATCAGCTCGATCGGGGCCAGCATGTTGGCATCCAGCGCGGCGATCCAGTCCTCGCGGGTGAACTGGCGGAAATCGCCCGCCGGCGGGCCCCCCGCGTTGTTGACCAGGATGTCGACCTGCGGGCACGCGGCCAGCGCGGCGGTACGGCCTTCCGGCGTGGTGATGTCGGCAACCACGCCGATCACCCTGCGTGCGCCCGGCAGGGCCTGCAGTTCGAGCACGGCGCGTTCCAGGGCCGCTTCACCGCGCGCGGCGATGACCACGTTGACGCCCTCGCGGGCGAGTGCGCGTGCACAGCCCAGCCCGAGGCCTTTGCTGGCGGCGCAGACCAGGGCCCAGCGGCCGGCGATTCCAAGATCCATGGGGTCAGTCCTGTGGGGAAAGGCAGGCGTACATGATCGGCGATGCGCGGCCGGAACAGGTCAAGGCAGCGCGGCAACAAAGTGTTGCAGCTGCGCGGCCACTTCGTCGGTATGGCCGAGGAAGGGCGCATGCCCGCCCTGGGCGATCACATGCGCCTGCGCGCCCGGCGCCAGCGCGGCGGCAGCCTGCATGGCCCGCGCCGAGACCAGCCGATCGCGCTGGCCGGCCAGCCACAGGCTGGGCTTGCCCAGCTGGGCCAGGGCGCCCCGCAGATCGGTGTTCTCCAGCAGGCGCAGGCCCTCCTGCAACGCACGTGGGGCCGGCGCACCGCGCGCGACCAGCATCTCGCGCAGCGTGCGCAGTTCCTGGCGGGCGTGTTCGGAGCCCATCGCATCCAGCGCGAGGAAGCGCTCCAGCGTGCCGCGATAGTCCTGCGCGAGGTCCTGACCGAACTGTTCGAACACCGCCGGCTCCACCGCATGCGGCCAATCGTCGCCGCGCACGAAACGCGGCGTGGCGGCGATCATCGCCAGGGCACGCACCTGGGGCAGGGTCGCGGCCGCATGCAGCGCGAACAGCCCGCCGAGCGACCAGCCGCACCAGACCGCCGGCGGCGTGGCGGCGGCAATGGCGTTGACCACGTACGGCAGGCGCAGCGGCGTGGTGTCATCGCGGCTGGCGCCGTGGCCGGGCAGATCCACCAGGTGCAGCTGCAGGTGCGCCGACAGGCGGTCCACCAACGGCGCGAACACGCCGCCGTGCAGGGCCCAGCCGTGGATCAGGACCAGCGCGGGGCCTTGGCCGATGACATCGATCTGCATGCTCAACCCAGCGCTGTCACGCGGTCAGGGCAGTCAGCGATGGCGGCTGCACCACGGTGTCGCGGGCGTGCGCGATCGCATCGACCAGTGCGCGCACCTCGGCGGGTGCGTGCAGGGCGGACAGGGTCACCCGCAGGCGCGCCTTGCCCTCCGGTACGGTGGGCGGACGGATCGCGCTGACCAGGAAACCGGCGGCTTCCAGCGCGGCCGACATGCCCATCACCGTCGATTCGGCGCCGCACAGCAGGGGCTGGATCGGGGTATCCGATGGCATCAGTTCCAGGCCGTGCTGGCGGGCGCCGGTGCGGAAGATGCCAATCAGTTCGGTGAGCTTTTCGCGGCGCCAGTCGTCGCGGCGGGCCAGCTTCACCGCGGCCAGGGCGGCGGCGGCCTGCGCCGGCGGCACGGCGGTGGTGTAGATGTAGGGGCGCGCGGTGTCGGCCAGGTGCTGGATCATCGCCTCGTCGCCGAGCACGACCGCACCGCTGCCCCCAAGCGCCTTGCCGAGCGTGGCCAGCTGCAGCGGCACATCGTTCACACCCAGGCCCGCATCGGCCACGCAGCCGCGGCCGTGTTCGCCGACCACGCCGATGCCGTGCGCGTCATCGACGTAGAGCAGCGCTTCCTGCATGCGCGCCACCAGCGTCAGGGATCGCAGCGGGGCGATGTCGCCGTCCATGCTGAAGACGCCGTCGGTGGCCAGCATCGCCGCGCCGTTGGGCGCGTGCTTGAGTTGGCGCAGCGCGCCTTCGGTATCCAGATGCGGGTAGCGGCGCAGGCGGCAACCGGCCAGGCGCGATGCATCGAGCAGGCTGGCGTGGTTGAGCCGGTCCTGCACGCAGACATCGTCTTCTTCGCTGAGCAGCGCCTGCTGCACCGCGAGGTTGGCGGCGAAACCACTGCCGAACAGCAGCGCACGGGGATAGCCGAGCCAATCGGCCATTTCCCGTTCAAGCGCGTCATGCAGCGCGTGGTGGCCGCAGATCAGGTGCGATCCGGTGGCGCCGGTGCCTTCGCGCGCGGCAGCATCCTGCAATGCGCTGACCACGCCGAACTGCTGCGACAGGCCCAGATAGTCATTGCTGCAGAAACCGGTGAGCCACTGGCCATCGACGTCCAGCCGCACGCCATCGCGCCGGTTCACCACGCGGCGCACGCGAAGGCGCCCCTGCGCGTCGCGGAGCTTGCGCTGGGCCTGGATGCGGTCGTGCAGGTCAGGGCGGGCCATGGTCGTCAGGGGGTCCGGGTGGGCCGTTAGCGTACCCGGTTGCCGGGCCCGCTGCTCGGGGCTCAGGCCGCCCGCCCGCCGCGGCCGCCGGCGGTGATGTCGGCGTGGACCGTGCCTGGGTGGTCGTGCCCGTCGGCATCCACCGTGACCGGCATCGGGCGCAGGCCCAGCCGCGCGAACAGGGCCAGGTCGCGTTCGGTGTCCGGGTTGCCGGTGGTGAGCAGCTTTTCGCCGTAGAAGATGGAGTTGGCCCCGGCCAGGAAGCACAGCGCCTGCAGCTCGTCGCTCATCGCCTCGCGCCCGGCCGAGAGCCGCACCATCGCGCGGGGCATGGCGATGCGGGCCACCGCGACCATCCGCACGAACTCGAACGGGTCCAGTTCGGCGGTGCCGTGCAGGGGCGTGCCGGCCACCTGCACCAGCCGGTTGATCGGCACCGAATCCGGGTGCGCGGGCAGGGTGGCCAGCGCCAGCAGCAGGCCGGCGCGGTGCTCGCGGGTCTCGCCCATGCCGACGATGCCACCGCAGCAGGTCTTCAGCCCGGCATCGCGCACGTGCGCCAACGTGTCCAGGCGGTCCTGGTACTGGCGCGTGTGAATGATCGAATCGTAGTAATCCGGCGCGGTATCCAGGTTGTGGTTGTAGTAGTCCAGCCCGGCGTCGCGCAGGGCGGTGGCCTGTTCGCCGCTGAGCATCCCCAGCGTGGCGCAGGTCTCCAGGCCGAGTGCCTTCACCTCGCGGATCATCGCCGCCACCTTGGGGATATCGCGGTCTTTGGGCGAACGCCAGGCCGCGCCCATGCAGAACCGCGAGGCGCCCGCCGCCTTGGCCTGGCGGGCCTTGGCGACCACGTCGTCGGTGGCCATCAGCTTCTGTGCATCCAACCCGGTGCTGTAGCGCTGCGCCTGCGGGCAGTACGCGCAGTCTTCCGGGCAGCCGCCGGTCTTGACCGACAGCAGGGTCGAGACCTGCACTTCCGCCGGATCGAACTGCTCGCGGTGCACGCTGGCCGCGCGGTGCAGCAGCACCGGGAAGGGCAGCGCGAACAGCGCCAGCAGTTCCTCGCGGTGCCAGTCGTGTCGGATGACAGAAGCCATGGGGGTGTCCTGACAGATAGTGGAACGAAAGGGCGGCAGTCTGGTGAGGCTGCCTGCATCTGTCAACCATATGGCCTTATCAAAAGTTTACGGAGCCCTGGGCTGGCTCGGCTGGCAGATCCTGCCGCTGCGCTGCCTGGTCTGCGAGCGCCCGGGCGAGGACGGGATGGATCTGTGCCGCGCCTGTCATCAGGCGCTACCGTGGAACGACCGTGCCTGCCGTCGCTGCGCACTGCCGTTGATGGCGAACGATCCCGGTGATGCAGCGGGGGATCACTGCGAGCGTTGCGTGGACGAGTATCCCCGCCAGGCGGCGGCCAGTGCCGCGTTCCTGTACGCGCCGCCGATCGACCGGTTGCTGATCCGGTTCAAATTCCACCAGGACCTGGCCGCGGGACGGTTGCTCTCGCAGCTCATGCTGCAGCGCGTGCCGCCGTTTCTGGCCGGGCCGCTGCAGCCGATGCCACTGCACCGCCGCCGGTTGCGCCAGCGCGGTTACAACCAGGCGCTGGAACTGAGCAAGCCGCTGGCGCGCGGGCTGTGCTGCCCGCTCTGGAACGGGCTGCAGCGTACCCGCGAGACCGTGGCGCAATCGAACCTGGATGCGGATGCCCGGCGCTGCAATCTGCGCGATGCGTTCGCAGTACGCGGCCATCCACCCGCCGGGCTGACGATCCTCGACGATGTGATGACCACCGGGGCAACCACCGATGCCGCGTTGCGCGCGCTGCAGTACGCCGGTGCCGGCCCGATGCAGGTCTGGGTCTGTGCGCGGGTGCCGTAAGCGCCGTTGCCGCGCCTTGCACGCTGCCAGGACGTACCATCGGGCGGTCATCACCCTCGCAAGGACGTCCCATGAACCTGCCGCCGGATCCGCGCACCTCACCGCTTCTCACTGCCATCGGCCGCAGCTGGTGGGTGCTGATGCTGTACGGCGCGGTCGCCGTGGTCTTCGGCCTGATCGCGATTGCACGGCCGCTCTCGGCCGCGACCGCACTGGCCTGGGCGATCGGCGTGATGGCCCTGGTGGAAGGCCTGATCAGCCTGTTCGCGCTGTTTGGCCGCAGTGGCGTGCCGCGCGGGTGGCTGCTGGTCTACGCGCTGGCCTCGGTGGCATTCGGTGTGCTGGCCGTGCTCAACCCGCTGGCCACGGCCAGTGTGCTGATCCTGTTGCTGGCCGCCTGGCTGATCGTCGCCGGCATCTACCGCATCGTGTTCGCGATCCGGGTGCGCAAGGAAATCCAGGGCGAGTGGCTGCTGATCCTCAGCGGCGTGCTGGCGATCGTGCTCGGCGCGATGATGGTGGCCAATCCGATGGCAGGCATTGCCGTCACCACGCTGTGGGTCGGCATCGGCAGCCTGCTCTACGGCGTGCTGCAGATCATGGTCGCCTGGCGCATCCGCCGCCTGCGCTGAGCACGCGCAGCGGCGATACTCGTGCCCGTCCTGATGGAGAGACACGCATGCGCAGCAGTCTGTTGATCGTAACGATGGCGCTGGGGGCCGGCCTCAGCGCCTGCACCCAGGCGCCGCCCGCACCCGCCGCGTCCGAGACGCCGGCGGGCGTCGCACCGCTGGCGAACGCACGCATCCAGATGCGTGAGGTGGCCGAGGATGCCCGCCACCCCGGCGTCACCACGCTCAAGGACCGCGACGGCAACGCGCTTTCCTTGATCGAGCCGGCCTTCATCACCACGGCCGACATCGCCACGGTGGCCGTGGGCAGCGACGGGTCTACCGGACACGGGACCCTGATCCTGCGTTTCACGGAGGCCGCGGCACCGCGCATCCTCGCCGCGACCGAAGCGCGCGTCGCCAAGCGTGTGGCATTTACCGTCGGCGATCAGGTCCTCAATGTCGCCGTCATCGCCGGCCCCTTCGCGCAGTCCATGCAGGTGACCGGGCTGGACAGCACCGCCGACGCCCACCGGCTGTATACCGAGGTCACCGGCAAGGCGCCTTGAGTGCCTCGCCGCTGTTGACGGCCTCAGCGGAAATTCGCTTCGATCTGCTCCAGCGATTTGCCCTTGGTTTCCGGCAGCCAGAACGCGGCGATCAGGAAATACAGCAACGTGCAGCCGGCCCAGAAGAAGAACATGCTGGCGTAACCGTGATGGCCGACCGTGGGCAGGAAGATCGCGGCGATCACGGTGGACACGAACTGGTTGATCAGCAGCGCGATGCTCATGCCGTTGGAGCGGATGCGGGTCGGCATCAGCTCGGACAGCGCCAGCCACACGCACACGCCCGGGCCCACCGCGAAGAACGCGACGAACAGCAGAATGCAGCCGGCGACCAGCCAGCCGTGGGTGGGCGAGGGCACCGGGCCGATCACCGCACGTTCGATCACCAGCGGCGCATTGGCGGCCTGGGCGGGATCCGGGAAGGGATTGAGATGCAGCGTGCGGAAGAAGCGGCCGATCACGCTGTCGGCCGACACCGCGTCTTCGCGACGGATCTGCAGCGTGGCGTCGATCGGGTTGTCGCTGCGCAGTGAGCGCACGTTGCTGAAGCCACCGTAGGCATACGACACGGTCAGCTGCTGCGGCGCGCCGCCGGCGTTGCCCTCCAGCCGCTGCCA
Organism: Stenotrophomonas sp. TWI809; assembly: GCF_039673205.1. Lineage (NCBI taxonomy): Bacteria > Pseudomonadati > Pseudomonadota > Gammaproteobacteria > Lysobacterales > Lysobacteraceae > Stenotrophomonas > Stenotrophomonas sp. TWI809. The sequence goes on from NZ_JBDJLE010000004.1 coordinate 170,317, forward strand.
TTGCGCGGCATCCAGCGGCAGCAACAGGGTGGTGCCGCTCACCTGCTGCTGCAGCGCGGCCTGCACATCCAGCCGCCCGCGCTCGCTCTGCACGAACAACAACGCAGCCGCCAGCAGCGACAGCGTGATGCCACCACTGCCCAGCATCAGCAGGAACTTGCGGCCCTTGCGGTCGACCAGCACCAGTGCGACCACGGTCATCACCGCGTTGAGCAGCTTGATCGCCACATCGGCGCCGTTGGCCACCGAGCCGGGCAGGCCGGCCTGGTTGAGGATGTTGACCGCGTAGGCCAGCACCGAGTTGATGCCGGTGGCCTGGGTGAAGGCCAGCACCAGGCAGGCCAGCACGAACGGCCACACGTACCGGCGGCTGAGCAGCGGGTCGCGCTTGCCGTTGCGGCCGATCTGGAGCTCCTCCGGCGCCTGCATGCGCTGCAGGGTCGGCTCCACGTCGCTCGCGGCGACGGTACGCTGCAGGGCGTGGCGCGCTGTCTCGATGCGGCCACGGCGCACCAGCCAGCGTGGGGATTCACTGATCAGCAGCACGCCGCCGGTGAACACCAGGCCGGGCAGCAGGCAGCTCCAGAAAATGGTGCGCCAGGCATGGTCCTTGACGTCGAACAGCAGGCGCTGCTGCTCCGCACCGGGCAGATGGCGCACCGCGGCGGTCGCGGCATCCACGGCATGCGCGTGGTACAGCCCGATCACCGCAGCCAGCACCAGGCCGATGGTCAGCAGCAGCTGGAACATCGCCGCGCCGCGCCCGCGTCGTTCCGGGCTGAGCACTTCGGCCAGATACAGCGGCACCACCACGCCGATCAGCCCGCCACTGATGCCCTGCAGCAGGCGTCCCATCAACAGCGCGCCATAGCCATCGGACAGGGCCATCACCGGAATGCTGGCGGTGAACAGCACGCCGGCCAGCAGCATCGCGCCACGGCGGCCGATCAGGTCGGCGACCATCCCGGCAAACAGCGAAGACAGCACACTGCCCAGCAGCACCGCGGCCACCACGAAACCCAGCTGCTGGCTGGTCAGGTGCCAGCTCGCGGTGGCGGTGGCCTCCAGATAGGGCAGGGCGCCGGCGATGATGCCGATGTCGATGCCGTAGAGCAGCCCCCCCATGCCGCCGATGAACAACAGATAGCGTACCGGCCAGCGCGGCGCGGAGGCGCCGGCGTGCACGGGCATGGCTGCGGAAACGTCGTTCATCGTGCCGGTCCTGTCTGCAAGTGCGTGCGCCATGGCGGCGCGGGAGTCCACGCTCAGTCGAGCGCGATGTCGTCGCCTTCCACCACCACGCCGCGCACGCGCAGGTCGTGGTCGAGCACCACCAGGTCCGCCCAGGCGCCGGTCGCGATGCGGCCGCGGTCGTCGATGCCGAGGTAGTCGGCCGGGTAGCGCGACAGCCGGTGGGAGGCATCGGCGATGTCCAGGCCGAGCGAGACCAGGTTGCGCAGCGCCTGGTCCATGGTCAGCGCACTGCCGGCCAGCGAGCCGCTCGACAGCCGTACGCAACCCAGGCATTTGTGCACACGCTGTACGCCGAGCGCGTACTCGCCATCGGGCATGCCGGTCGCCGCGGTCGCATCGGTGACGCAGTACAGACGCGGGATCGCGCGCAGGGCGGTGCGGATCGCGCCGGGATGCACGTGCTGCAGATCGGGAATGAGTTCGGCGTACTGCGCGTGCGCGAGCGCGGCGGTGGCGATGCCGGGTTGGTAGTGGTCCACGCCGGTCATGCCGTTGAACAGATGCGTGAAGCCGGCCGCACCGGCGTTCAATGCGGCGACGCCGTCTTCGTAGCTGCCGGCGCTGTGGCCGAGCTGCACGCGGATGCCGAGCGCACTGAGCGCGGGAATCAGCGCGAGGTGCTGGCCGATTTCCGGGGCGAGAGTGAGTACCTTGATCGGGGCGATCGCATGCAGGCGCTGCACGTCGGCCAGGGTGGCCTCCACCACCAGCGGTGGCTGCGCGCCCAGGCGCTGCGCACTGATGAAGGGGCCTTCCAGATGCACACCGAGTACGCGGGCCATGCCGGGTGCGCGCGTGGCGATCGCGGTGGACAGGCCTTCAAGCGCGCGCGTGATGTCGTCTTCCTGCGCGGTCATGGTGGTGCCCAGCAGCGCGGTGGTGCCGTGCCGGGCGTGCGCGCGGGCCACCGTCTGCGCGGTCGTGCCGCCCTGCATGATGTCCACCCCGGCACCGCCATGCACATGCAGGTCGATGAAGCCGGGCAGGATCAGCGGCACCTCATTGTCGCCGCGCGGATCGGCGTGCACCGTATCGATGGCGGTGATGCGCTGGTCGAAATGGATATCGCCGCGGACCCAACCGGTGTCGGTGAGCAGGCGGCCGTGCAGGGAGCGGGACTCGGTCAAGGCGGGGACTCGGCGATGATCACTTCGACGCCCAGCCGCTGCAGCCCTTCCAGGTACTCGGGCTCGATGCTGCCGTCGGTGATGATGGTATGGACCTGGTCCAGCCGCGCGATGCGGTGCAGGCTGACCCGGCCAAACTTGGAGGCGTCGGTCAGCACCACGATGCGGCGCGCGCGCTCGACCATGCGGTGGTTGAGGCTGGCTTCGGCCTCATGGTGGGTGGTGAGGCCGAACTGCAGGTCCAGGCCATCCACGCCCAGGAACAGGGTGTCGAAGCTGTAGGTGTTGAGGCTCGCCTCGGCCTGGCTGCCATGCAGCGAGAGCGACTGCTTGCGCAGCAACCCGCCGGTGAGCAGCAGCTCCACGCCGGGCGCATTGGCCAGCTCCCAGGCGATGTTGAGCCCGTTGGTCATGACCGTGACGTCGCGATGCCCGCGCAGGTGCCGCGCCAGGGTCATCGTGGTCGAGCCGGAGTCGATGATGATGTTGTCGCCGGCCTTGACCAGCTTGGCCGCCTCGATACCGATCCGGTCCTTCATCGGCAGGTTCAAGGCATCCTTCTCGTGGATGTCCTGTTCCTGTGGCGGCGTGCGCACCAGCGTCGCGCCCCCATGGGTGCGCGTGGCCAGCCCCTGCGACTCGATGTGGGTCAGGTCGGCGCGGATGGTGACCGCCGAGACCGCAAAGCGCGCCACCAGCTCGCTGACCTGCACGTTGCCGTGCTCGACCAGGGTCTGGAGGATCTGTTGGCGGCGCTGCCGGGTGTTTCGCATGGGGCGATTCCGTTCGAAAGGGAAAGCCGAAGCTTACCGTTCCGAAAGCTCCTTGGCCTGTCGGGTTTCGTTATCCGCCCCTGAGCAGTTGCGATTGCAGGCCCGGGCATACTCGGCCAGGCGCAGCGCCACCTTGTGCTGGATCAGCGCCAACGGCGCCGGCCGCAGCTCACCGGCCTCGATCGCCTTGAGCTGTTCGGGCATGAACTGGCTGAGCAGCATCTGCGGCGGCGCGTGCGCGGTGAGATTGGCAACCAGCGTGTCCAGCGCAGCCTGTACCGCTGGCTCGCCCCAGTAATATCGGCTGCGATCGCTGAGCGAGTACGCGCGCAGCAGGCGCAGTTCGTGCTCGTCGCCCTGGTAGTAGCTGCGCCAGCTGCCCGGTGCGTCGACCATGCAGCGGTCCAGCACCTCGATCAGGTTCGAGCATTGCGCGGCGGGCAGCAGTTCGGATTCGATCATCGCCAGCGCGAACACCGCCTCGCGGAAGGCATAGGTCGCCGCCGGGCCGACTTTCAGGATCGCGAAATGATCGCGGACCAGCGCGTGCAGGCCGGCTTCGGTCTGGTAATCGGTGGAGTGCGCTTCGAACACGATGCCCGGCTGCTGCTCGACAAAGGCAGACAGCGCGGTGGCGGCGGCCGGATCGTAGTAGTGCACGCTGCTGTGGTCGAAATCCACGCCGGGCTGGACGACCATCGCGATCACGCGCTCCCAGGCCGGCAGCAGGTCCGGGGCGGAGAACGCCTCACGGTGGATCGCCAGGGTGGTCGCTGCGGCCGCCGGCGTGGTCACCTGCAGGCCGCCGGCCAGCGAGGCTTCACCGCCGGGAATCGGTACCTCGGTGCCGATCACGTAGACCGGTGGTGGCAGCCCGTGCTCGGCGGCCGTGCGCTCGGCGATGCGCGCCAGTTGGGCCGAGCGCGCGGCGACGATGGCGTCCGGCAACGGGGTCGGGTCGTCGGCGCAGGACATGCTGCAGTCCAGGTGGATCTTGTGGAAACCGGCGGCGACGTAGGCGGCGATCAGTTCGCGCGCGTTTGCCATTGCAGCTTGTGCCGGGCCCTTCTGCCAGGCGTTCGGACCGAGGTGGTCGCCACCGAGCACCAGCCGCTCGGCCGGGAAATCGGCATCGCGTGCCAGCTGCAGCACGTAGTCGCGGTACTGCGGCGGGGTCATGCCGGTATAGCCGCCGAACTGATCGACCTGGTTGGAGGTCGCCTCGATCAGCAGCAGGGTGTCGTAACGCTGCGCGACCTGCATCGCCGCCAGCAGCACCTGCGCGTTGCTGCAGCAGACGCTGTACAGCCCGACGGGGTGGCCCTGGCGATGGGCGGCGATCAACGATTGGACGGCGGACATGGCAACTCCAGTAACAACAGTGTTCAGGGGGAGGGGAAGTGCTGGCGCGCGAGCAGTGCCGCGCCCCGCGCACCGCCGGCATCGCCGAAGGTGGGCGGCAGGATCGGGGGGACCCGCACACCGGCAAACAGGTAGGGCGCGATCGAGGCAGGCAGGTCGCGGTAGAGCTGTTCCAGCTTGGACAGGCCACCGCCGAGCACGATCACGTGCGGGTCCAGCGCGAGGATCAGGCTGGCGAAGCTGTAGCCGAGCAGGTCGCGGTGGATGGCCAGCGCCTGCTGCGCGACCGCATCGCCGGCCTGGGCCCGTGCGACCACCTCGGCGGCATCCAGCGCGTGGCCACCACGGCGTTCATGGATCATCGCCAGGCCGCTGCCGGACACGTAACGCTCCAGGCAGCCGCGCAGGCCGCAACCACAGTCCAGCACGGGCAGGTCGTGGCGCTGCTGCAGCGTGGCGGGCAGGCTCCAGTGGCCCCACTCGCCGGCGATGCCATTGTGACCGGCGATCAGCCGGCCGCCGACGCAGAAGCCACCGCCCGCCCCTGTGCCGAGGATCGCCCCGAACATGCTGGGGTAGCCGGCGGCGGCGCCGTCATGGGCCTCGGACAAGGCAAAACACTGCAGGTCATTGCCGAGCTGCAGCGGGCGCTGCAGGCGTGCCTGCAGGTCCGTACCGACGGTCTGACCGGTCAGGCTGGGCACGTTGGCACTGAGCTGGCGGCCGCTGACGCGATCGCGCACGCCGGGCAGGCCGATGCCGACCCCCAGGCCGCGCTGGCCGAGCGCGGCATCCGCCGCGGCGACCAGATCGACGATCGCCTGCAGGAACGCGGCGTAGTCGCGGGTCGGCGTCGCCACGCGTTGGCGGTGGTGCACCCTCAGCGTGGCGTCGCACGCGACCAGTTCGATCTTGGTGCCGCCGATGTCGATGCCATACCAGGTCTGCATGCGTGCTCAGCCGTGGGGGTGGATGGTCACGCCCTGCACCACACGGTTGACCGTGCCGTCGGGGAAGGGATTGTCCGGGGTCATGCCGAGCGCGGCCGAACGCTGCAGCGCATAGCACTGCGGCACCAGCAGCCACAGCGGGGCCAGCCACGGATCGGGCAGTGCAGGTGCGGCCAGGACGAAGTCGCCGTCGGCGCGGTCCGCGTCGTCCGGCCCGATCGACAGCACCCGCCCGGCGATGCCGTCGCGGCGCAGTTCGTGCAACAGGTCCTGCTCGTAGCGGCGGGCCAGCGGCTGCGCGCTGCGCAGCATCACCACCAGCGTTTCACCGTTGAGGGTGGACTTGGGCCCATGGCGGAACCCCAGCGGTGTATTGGCCAGTGCCAGCACGCGGCCGGCGGTGAGTTCGAGCACCTTCAGCGCGGCCTCGCGGGCGACGGCTTCCAGAGGACCGCTGCCGAGATAGATGACGCGCGAATACGGCGCTTGGGCCAAGGCCGCCACCGCGGCATCCCAGGCATCCAGCGCACGCTCGCCATGGCTGGCCAACGTGCGAAGACGCTCCAGGCGCGCTGCCCACGGGGCGCTGTCGAACGCACTCAGCGCGGCCAGCAGCATGCAGCTCAGGCTGCTGGTCATGGCGAAGGCGCGATCACAGCTGGCCGGCGGCATCAGCAGCGACAGCGTATCGCTGCGGCCGTGGCCACGTTTGGCGAGTTCGCCTTCGGCATTGCAGGTGATATCGACGAAGCGCGCGTGCTCGACCTGGTCGCGGACCAGATCCACCGCGGCCACGCTCTCCGGGCTGGAGCCGCTGCGCCCGAACGACACCAGCAGGGTCGGGCGCTCGCGGCGCAGGTACAGCGCCGGATGGGTCAGCAGGCTGGTGGTATGCACAGCGCGCACCTCGGCCGGCCACTGCGCATTGATCTGGTCGGCCACCATCTCGGCAATGAAGCCCGAGCTGCCGGCGCCGGTGAAGATCACCAACTGGTCGGGATCGCGCAGGGCCTCCCCGAGGAAGCCATTGATGCGTACCTGCGCAGCGTCCAGCAGGCTCGCCAGCGCGGCCCACAAGCGGGGCTGCTGGGCGATTTCTTCGGCGGTATAGGCGCCACCGAGGCGCTGCCACGTGGGCAAATCAGGGAGCAGAGAAGCGTCCATTCGCAATTCCTGTTGGGCGACCGCACCTTCTGCGTTTTCTTTCGAAATGTCAAATATCGAAAGATAAAGAAAAGGTCTGTCGGTCACAGTTTTCGTCTTTCATTCGGGGTTGACCGGCGGGAGATGCGCGCGAATGCCGCGTTGCACCACAGTTTCAGTACTCTAAAAATGCGTATTCAGGTGGGGTTTGGAAAGCGCGGCGTTGCCGAATCTTTCGTTTATACCAAAATATCCTTTCTTTTTCTTTGCAATTTGTTGACATCTTTCGAGACCGTGCCCTAGAGTCGGCCGCACTGGTTTCAGTTTCCCGCTGACCGCGGGCTTGGGGGCAAGGTGGACTTCCGGTTTCGACGCACTGGTCTGACGATCACACTGCTCACCGCAGTGGCTCTGGCTGCCACCGCCCACGCTGAGCCGGTGGGCAACCTCCGTGCGATCACCGCCGCCCCCGCCAAAGACGGCACCGCCGGCTGGACACTCAGCACGGATACCGGCGCCACGCTGCGCGTGGACCTGCTGCGCGATGACGTCCTGCGCGTGCGCGCCGGCCGCAACGGCGCGCTGACCGGTGCCGGCGACAAGGCCGCCCCGATCGTGCTGCCGCAGCCGCCCGCGAAGGTCGCCGTCCAACTGGAAGAGGATGCCAACGAGGTGCGCATCCGCACCGATGCGCTGGTCCTGCACATCCAGCGCCAACCATTGCGCCTGTCGCTGGTCCGCCGCGAGGGCGACCGCGACGTCGCGCTGTGGCGCGAACTGCAGCCGCTGGACCTGGACAAGGACAAGGACCAGAGCGTGCAGGTGCTCTCCAGCGAAAGCGATGAGCACTTCTACGGTGGTGGCCAGCAGAACGGGCGCTTCGAGTTCAAGGGCCGCGAACTGGAGGTGTCGTACTCCGGTGGCTGGGAAGAAGGCGATCGCCCCAACCCGGCGCCGATGCTGTTGAGCTCGCGGGGCTGGGGCATGCTGCGCAATACCTGGAGCGACGGCACCTACGATCTGCGCCAGGCCGACCAGGCCACGCTGCTGCACCGCGAGGACCGCTTCGATGCGTACTACTTCGTCGGGCCGAGCCTGCATACGTTGCTGGACCGTTACACCACGCTGACCGGCCGCGCCGGCCTGCTGCCGCGCTGGGCGTTCTCCTATGGCGACGCCGACTGCTACAACGATGGCAACAACATCAAAAAGCCGGGCAGCGTGCCCGACGGCTGGAGCGACGGCCCGACCGGCACCACGCCCGACGTGGTGGACAGCGTGGCCAGGCAGTACCGCGAGCACGACATGCCCGGCGGCTGGATCCTCCCCAACGATGGTTACGGCTGCGGCTACAAAAAGCTGCCCGAGACCGTGCAGGGGCTGGCGAAGTACGGCTTCAGGACCGGCCTGTGGACCGAGAACGGCGTCGACAAGATCGCCTGGGAAGTCGGCACCGCCGGCAGCCGCGTGCAGAAGCTGGACGTGGCCTGGACCGGCAAGGGCTATCAGTTCGCCATGGATGCCAACCAGTCCGCGTTCAACGGCATCATGGACAACTCCGATTCGCGCCCGTTCCTGTGGACGGTGATGGGCTGGGGCGGCATCCAGCGTTATGCGGTGGCCTGGACCGGCGACCAGAGCAGCAGCTGGGATTACATCCGCTGGCACATCCCGACCCTGATCGGCTCGGGCCTGTCCGGCATGGCCTACGCCAGTGGCGACGTGGACGCGATCTTCGGCGGCAGCGCCGAGACCTTCACCCGCGACCTGCAGTGGAAAAGCTTCACCCCCGTGCTGATGGGAATGTCCGGCTGGTCGGGCAATGCACGCAAGCACCCGTGGTGGTTCGATGAACCCTACCGCAGCGTCAACCGCGACTACCTCAAGTTGAAAATGCGCATGACCCCGTACATGTACGGACTGGCGCATGACGCGGCCACCACCGGCGCACCGCTGCTGCGCGCGCTGATGTGGGATTACCCGCAGGACCCGCAGGCCTACACTGAGGCGCACAAGTACCAGTTCCTGCTCGGCCGCGAACTGCTGATCGCGCCGGTGTACCGCAGCCAGGCCGCGAGCCGTAGCTGACGCCGCGACATCCACCTGCCGCAGGGCCGCTGGATCGACTACTGGGATGGCCGCCAGCTGCAGGCCGGGGCCGAGGGACGTTCGCTGGACCGCCCGGTCGACCTGGCCACGATCCCGGTGTTCGTGCGCGCCGGCGCGATCATCCCGATGTACCCGGCGATGCTCTACGACGGTGAGAAGCCGCTCGATGAAGTGACCTTCGACCTGTACCCGCAGGGCACCTCGCAGTACACGCTGTACGAAGACGATGGCGCCACCCGCCGTTACGAGAAAGGCGAATCGAGCACGCAGGCGATCACGGTGCAGGCCCCGGCGCAGGGCAGTGGCCCGGTGCAGGTGCGCATCGATCCGGTGCAGGGCCAGTACGCCGGCCAGCTGCCGCAGCGGCGCTATGCGCTGCGCGTGCTCAGCCGCCAGCGCCCCGCCGCAGTGATGCTGGACGGCCGTGCGCTGCCGATGCTGGCCGACCAGGCAGCATGGCAGGGCGCCAACGAAGGCTGGTACTTCGACGCGGCCGAACGCCGCGGCACCCTGCACGTACGCACCGCGCCGACCGACATCCGCCAGCCACTGGCACTCCAGCTGGACCTGCCGCTTGCCGCCGCGCCGGCCGACGATGCCTTCCCGGCCGCACCGGAACTGGGCCGCGCGCTGCCGTCGGACAGCCTGCTGGTGGTGAACCGCCCGGCCGAGGAGCAGGGCTATGAGATGGAGAAGGCGTTCGACGACGATCCGGCGACGTGGTTCCGCACCGTGCGCAACCAGGCGGTCAAGACCGGCGCGCACGAATGGGTGCTCGGCTTCGGCGAACGCAAGCTGATCGACGGCATCGAACTGGCGCCGCGCAACGACCAGCACTGGAAGAACGGCCAGATCCGCGACTACGAGATCTACATGGCCGACAGCAATGGCGAGTGGGGCGAACCGATCAAGCGCGGTCGCCTGACCCTGCAGCAGGGCATGCAGCAGATCGACTTCCCCGCCCATGCCGGCCGCCTGCTGCGCTTCCGCGTGCTGAGCACGCAGAACCCGGAAGGCGACGGTGCCAGCGCTGCCGACCCGATGGTGACCGCGGCGCAGGGCAGCGTGGCGCGTGCGGTGGATGCGCTGCAGCCGCGCGATGTCGGCCCGATCGTGCTGTCCACGTTCCACGTGCTGGAGCATCCGCAGCCGGAAGGCCCGGCGCAGCAGCTGTATCTCTCCGCGCTGCCCATGCCGACCCCGTTGAAGGCCAGCGTCGCTGCCGACCACGCATTGGGTGGGCAGGCCGAGATGCGCATGAACGGTCTGCATTTCCGCCGCGGCCTGGGCGTCAATGCCAGCAGCCGGATCGATCTGGAACTCACGGGCAGCTGGCGCCTGCTGCGCGCCGACCTGGGCATCGATGATCAGTGCCGCACCGCGGGCGGCATGCAGTTCCAGGTGTGGGGTGACGGTCGGCTGCTGTACGACAGCGGCCTGGTCAACGCACCCGGCGTGGTCAAACCGGAGCTGGACGTACGCGGCCTGCAGCGGCTGAGCCTGCGCACGCTCGGGGCGCAGGGCGATCGACCCGCGCAGGTCTGTGGCAACTGGGCCAATGCCGCCCTGATCGGACAGGAGGGCGATACCGCCAGCATCGTGTCGCCGTAACCGAAGAAACACGCTTTCAGAAAAACAGCTCTCTCCCGTTTCCCGTCTGCGGCCGTCTGGCCGCGGCACGGGGGACGTTTGCCCGAAAACACCCATCCACCGCCAGCCCCACGCTGCGGATCGAACAAGGAGCCAAAGATGTTGACCGAACGCCATCGCCATCGCCGCATCACCGCCACCCCCTTGTCCATCGCACTCGGCCTGGCCGTCGCGGTGGTCGGCAGTGCCAGCGCCCAGGACGCAACGCCCGATACCAAGGCCACCGAGCTGTCGCGCATCGAGGTGACCGGCTCCAACATCCGCCGCAGTGATGTGGAAACCGCCTCGCCGGTGCAGGTGATCAGCAAGCAGGACATCGAGAACATGGGTGCGCGCACCCTGCTGCAGGTGCTCGACAACCTGCCGGCGGCACGCCCGGGCCAGCAGGATGCGCGCTCGCTGTTCACCGGTTCGGATGGCGCCTCGCAGGCCAACCTGCGCGGCCTCGGCGCACAGGGTACGCTGGTGCTGCTCAATGGCCGCCGCCTGTCCTACTACGGCGCGCCGGCCGGCTTCCAGACCCAGTTCGTCAACATCGATGCGATCCCCGCTGCAGCGATCGAACGCATGGAAGTGCTGACCGACGGGGCTTCGGCGGTGTACGGCACCGATGCGGTGGCCGGTGTGATCAACGTGATCACCAAGCGCTCCTACCAGGGCGCGGAGATCAATCTCACCACCGACAAATCCTCGCGGATCAGCTCCTACGGCGAACACCAGGGCAGCATCACCGCCGGCTTCGGCGACCTGGATGAAGACCGCTACAACGTCTACGCCTCGGTGAACCTGTACCGGCGCGATGCGATTCCGCTGAGCGACTTCTACGACAAGCGGCCCGACCAGTACTACGTCAACAACCCGAACTACCTGCCCAACCTGCGCCTGGGGACCGGCAGCAAGCCGGGCGAGTTCAACCCGGGCAGCTACTTCGCCTTCGATCCGGTCACCGGACGCCGCGTGCAGGAAGCCGCCCCGGGCTGCAACAACGTACTCACCAGCGAAGCGGCCGGCCCGCGCTGTATCTGGGAGACGTGGATGAACAACGAGATCGACGCCGGCGCCAAGTCCGAGCGCAACACCGCCTACGTCAACGCCCACTTCCTGATCGGCGACAGCACCGAAGCCTTCGCCGAAGCCACGTACACCGACATCGACCTGACCGCCAACGGCGGTACGCCGCGTGCCTACGGCACCACCACCGGCAACCCGACCAGCTGGTTCTCGCGCAATACCGGCACCACGGTCAACCAGTTCCTGTATCCGTACCTGGGCCCGAACAACGAATACAACAACGCCTCGCCCGAACTGAAGGCACTGATGGGCGGCGTGGTCGGCCTGCAGTACCTGTTGCAGGACGTGGGCGCCAACCACTTCGGCCAGCGCAACACCGATCAGAGCTATCGGGTGGTGGCCGGAATGCGCGGTGACATCGGCGACTGGAACTGGGAAACCGCCTTCGCCACCGCCGGCAGCCACTCGGTCACCTACCAGACCACCAACGTGAATCTGGCCGGCTTCGAAAAGGCCTTCGGCCCGTACTCCGTCGATCCGGGTACCGGCCGCGTCATCATCTCCGACCACCCGGCCTACAAGTTCGGCGAGATCAGCGAGGCCAACGCCGCGCTGATCCGCGAAGCGTTCCCGACCTTCGACATCCAGTCCTGGACCCGCCTGCATACCCTGGACGGCAAGATCGAAGGCCCGTTGTTCCAGATGCCCGCCGGCGAAGTGCGTGCGGCCTTCGGCTTCAACGCCAGCCGCGAAACTTTCTATACCCCGGGCAACCCGGATGCGGCAAACGGCCTGATCACCCAGCAGGGCGGCTCGTGGTTCGACGGCAAGCGCAACACCTATGCGCTGTTCGCCGAGACGGTGGCGCCGCTCACCGAGAAGCTGGAACTGGACGCCGCACTGCGCGTGGACAAGTACCCGGACTTCAGCGCCAACCTGGCCCCGAAGATCGGCCTGAAGTACCAGATGTTCGATCAGCTGATGCTGCGCGGCACCTACTCCACCGGCTTCCGCGCGCCCAGCCTGGCCGAGTCCGGCAACGGCGGCGTGTTCGCCCAGTTGGGGGGCTACCGCGATGAAGTGCGCTGCAACGAGACCAACGCGATCGCCAACCTGCTGTTGCGGTCGCAGCGCGGCGGTGACGTGGACCTGGGCAAGTCCCTGCTCAATACCGACTGCAGCCGCACCGTGGCGCGCATGACCCAGCCGAACCCGGACCTGAAGCCGGAAAAAGCCAAGATCACCACGCTGGGCTTCGTCTACGAGCCGACGCAGTGGCTCTCGGTGTCGGCCGATTACTGGTTCATCTACCGCAGCAATGAAATCGTTGCCCCGGATTTCACCCGCGACGAAGACATCATCTCTTCCACCCGTTCGCCGATCACCGAAAGCGACCGCGCCAACCTGGCCGCGCTGGCGGCGATGTGCGCCGACCCGGCCAGCGGCGTCGCCTGTCCCGGTACGCTGCCCGGCTACAGCGTGGGCAACGTGGCCAGCGTGGTGGGCCAGTACAAGAACCGTGGTAAGACCCTGATCGACGGCTTCGACATCGACGCCCGCAGCCGCTTCTCGCTGGGTGAGTGGGGCAACCTCAACATCGGCGTGGCCGCCACCATCGCCAACCGCAACCGTTCCTACCTGGATGATGAAAGCGGCTGGTACTACGGCGACCTGGTCGGCTATTACAACAACCCGCGCCTGCGCGCCACGTTGAACGCGGACTGGAGCTACAAGCAGGTCACCACCAGCGTCTTCGTCAATTACGTGGGCGGCACCAAGTGGGCGCTGCAGCAGATCGACGAGGAAGACAACAACCCGCAGACCTGCACCGCCGGCTACCTGCCGGTGGAGCAGAGCAAGTGCGATGGCGCCCCGTCGTGGTGGACCGCGAACCTGAGCGTGGCCTGGCGCCCGGATGCCCACTGGAACGTCGGTTTCACCATCAAGAACCTCTTCGACCGCCTGCCGTTCTATGACCCGAACAGCTTCCTCGGCGATTCCAGCGATTACGCCACCATCTTCGGTCGCGGCTACAGTCTGACCGTCGGCTACAAGTTCTGATGCTCCCCTCGCGCCGGTCCTGGCCGGCGCGATCTTCACACGAGGTACTGTCCATGAAACGCAGAGAATTCATCGCCGCCAGCGCGGCCGTCGCCGCCACCAGCCTGCTGCCGAACACGCCCGCCTGGGCGCGCGGTCGCAAGGTACGGCTGGGCCTGATCGGCACCGGCATGCGCGGCCAGGTATTGCTGAAGGAACTGGTCCGCCGCGATGACGTGGAGGTGGTCGCGCTGTGCGACATCGAGCCGATCATGCTCAAGCGCGGCATGGACATGGTCGCCAAGGCCGGCAAGCCGGCGCCCAAGGCGTATGGTCAGGACGGCGACGTCAACGCCTGGAAGCGGCTGATCGAGCAGCGCGGCCTGGATGGCGTGGTCATCGCCACGCCCTGGGAATACCACGCGCCGATGGCGATCGCGGCCATGCAGGCCAAGGTCGCGGTGGGCTGCGAAGTGGTCGCCGGCATCACCCTGCAGGACCACTGGGACGTGCTCAAGACCCAGCTGTCCACCGGCACGCCGTACATGCTGCTGGAAAACGTCTGCTACCGCCGCGACGTGATGGCCGCGCTGCAGATGGTGCGCCAGGGACTGTTCGGGGAACTGGTGCACCTGCAGGGCGGCTACCAGCACGACCTGCGCGGGGTGAAGTTCAATTCCGGCGACCCCAGCCAGCCCTACGACAGCGGCGTGGAGTTCGGTGCCAAGGGCTGGTCCGAGGCACGCTGGCGCACCGAGCATTCGGTGAAGCGCAACGGTGAGCTGTACCCCAGCCACGGCATCGGCCCGTGCGCGATGTACACCGGCATCAATCGCGGCAACCGTTTCACCCACATCAACGCGTTTGCCAGCAAGGCGCGTGGCCTGCACGAATACACCGTGGCCAAGAGCGGTGGCACCACCCACCCGAGCACCAAGGTAGCCTTCAAGCTCGGCGACATCGTCACCACCACCCTGGCCTGCGAAAACGGCGAGACCATCCTGCTGCAGCACGACACCTCGCTGCCGCGCCCGTACTCGATGGGCTTCCGCGTGCAGGGCACCAAGGGCCTGTGGATGGATGTGAACCAGTCCATCCACATCGAAGGCCGCAGCCCGCCGCACAAGTGGGAACCGTTCCAGGCCTATCAGGACCAGTATGAGCACCCGCTGTGGAAGCAGCATGCCGATACCGCTGCCAGCGCCGGCCACGGTGGCATGGACTGGTTCGTCATCCATGCCTTCGTGGAGGCTCTCAAGGCCAGGGCACCGATGCCGATCGACATCTACGACGCGATCACCTGGAGCGCGATCACGCCGCTGTCGGAGCAGTCCATCGCCAACAGTTTTCAGACGCTGGAATTCCCGGATTTCACCGCCGGGCTGTGGAAACAGCGCAAGCCGATCTTCGCCTTCGACGGATCGTACTGAGCGGCATCGCCCGCCATCGTCCTGTCACGGACGGGTCGCACAGTAATCGCCCACCGGGCCGCCCTGCGCGGCCCGGTTCCATTTCGGGGACGGGCAGCATGACGGCAGTGGCGGAACATACGTATGGGTGGAAAGAGCGGCTGCACCGATGGTGGCAGCGGGCCCGCCGCTGGAGCGTGTTGGGTGGGCTGGTCGTTGCTGGCGCCGCGACGGCCGCCGATGCCGCGCCTGCGCACTGGATGGCCTATGCCGCGCAGTCGGGTGAGGCGCTCTCGCAGCGCCTGAGCAACACCGGCGATCCGCGCGTGGAGCGGTTGCAGGCCCGTCTTGCCGAGCGCAAGGATCCGGGTGCCGCGTTGACCGTGTCGTTGTGGATCGATGCCACCGGCAACATCATCGATAGCCGCTTCGCGTCACTGGGCGATGCCGCGGCAGATGCCGAGCTGCGTGCGCTGCTCAGTGCTGCGCCGTTGCCCGTCGCACCACCGCCGGACATGCGCCAGCCGTTGAATCTGGGGCTCTCACTCATCCCCACTGCGGCCGGCGACACGCCCATCCCCTGAGCGTCATCGTCCTGGCCTGACCGCTGGTGGCGGCGGGGGCGGACGCTGTGGTTGGGTGGATATGCCGAAGGTGTTGCCCATGCGTTGCTGGGTGGCCGCGCGATGGGCCAGCCCCAGCGCCGATGGCGGCTGGCGGACGATCAACAGCGAGCCGGGTGCCTGTACGGGTGCCGCCGAGGCCGGCGCAGGCGCGAGCAGCCGGCTGAAGCAATCGTAATCACGGATGCGCTCGCCGTTGACCTCCACCTCGATGCAGGCCGGCGCTGGGTCTGCCTGCGCGCGGGCGACCCAGGGCACGGCCAGCAGGGCGATGCACAGGCCCGCTGCGGTAAGTGATCGAAGGTCCGGCATGGCTGTCACCGCTCTGCAATGAAACCGACCTAACGTGACCGGCTTGGCGTTGTGATGCTGGCGCGTCTTGCATGCAGTTTGATGACACCGGGGCGCATGACCAACAGGGGCGGGCAGGCAAACGCATCGGCGGCCGGCGCAGGAACTCTCTGCGCCCGTGTGGCTGGCTGTTTCTCCTGCTCGCGATGACCTGGCCGCCGGCGATGGCGCTGGCCCAGGACGCCATCGATGCCGCGCACACGCAGTACACGTTCGATGTTCCGGCGCAGCCGCTGCCGGAGGCCTTGCAGTTGTATGGGGAGATCACCGGGGTGGCGGTACTGATCGATGCCCGCTTGTTGGGTGGCCTGCGTTCGACCGCGCTGTCGGGGCGGTACGCCCGGCGCGACGCGTTGCAGCGGATGCTGGGCGGTACCGGACTCGTTCCGCATTTCGTGGAGAACGGTGCGTTCACGCTGGTGCCGGTGGGATCCGTGGCCGCCGACGAGCTGCTGCCCGATGCCACACCCATGCGTGCACCGTCCCTGCCCGAGCGGACCCGCCAGCGCGGTGCCCGGGTGATCCAGCACTCGCTGGAGCAGGCGCTGTGCGGCACGGCATTGACGCGGCCGGGTGACTACCGGGCGAGCGTGCGCTTCTGGCTGACCGAACGGGATCAACGCATCCGCGCACCGGAGCTGCTGGAATCCACCGGTGACCTGGCACGCGACACGGCGATCGTCAGTCGCCTGCGCGACCTGCCGTTACCGGGCCTTCCGGCTGGCCTGCCACAACCCATCACGCTGCTGTTGCTGCCTGAAACACCGGGCGCGACGCCGCCGTGCCGGGCCCGCTGATGACCGGTCTGCGCACCCTGTTCCTGGATCACTACGAAGCCTTCCGCAAACGCCTGCGGCGCCGGCTGGGCTCGGATGACCTGGCCATGGACGCGCTGCAGGAGACCTGGCTGCGGGTGGAGCGCATGGGCAGTACGCAGCCGCAGCGCAATCCGGTGGCCTACCTGTTCCGCATGGCGGTCAACGCCGCCACCGACCAGCGCATCGCCCACGGCAGGGTGCTGACCGGTGCCGAGGTGGAGGCGCTGATGGACGAATCCCCGGACTATCTGGACCCGTCCGACGTGGCCCACGGCCGGTCTGAGATCGCTGCACTGGCCGATGCCCTGCGTGAGCTGCCCGAGCGCCAGCGCGCCATCCTGATCGCCGCGCGCATCGACCAGCAGCCGATCGATACCATCGCCGACCAGCACGGGGTCTCCTCGCGGATGGTCGGCAAGGACCTCAAGAAAGCCCTGCAGCATTGCGCAGGACGGCTGGACCGGCCGCTGGTGCAGCGTTTCGGTCCCGGGGCGGGAAAACCGTCATGACTGATATGAAGACCTCCGTATCCCCATCGCCTGCTGATGTGCAGGCGCAAGCGCATGACTGGCTGCTGCGCTTGCAGACCGGCCCGGTGACGGCTGCCGACGCGGACGCGTTCCGACGCTGGCGTGCGCTGGATCCCCGTCATGCCGTGGCCTTCGCCCGGGCGCGCCGACTGTGGTCGGCGCTGGCGCCGGCGCTGCAGGCCAGTACGGGTCCGGCCGAGGCCACGGTGCCGAACGCCGGCGTGCCGCTGCCCGCATCCGCAACCGTCCTCCCGGTACGGCAGCGCCCCCGTCGTTTCAATCCAGGCCGACGTGCGTTTTTGGGCGGCGCTGCCGCTGCCGCCGCGGTCGGCTGGGTAGCGGTGCAGTCGCCGCTGGGGCTGTGGCCGGCGCTGGACGCGCTGGGTGCCGACTACCGCACCGCGACCGGCGAGCGCCGCGACCTCAGCATCGGCAGCGTGGCCGTGGCCATGGCCGCGCGCACCACGATGCGCCGTCCCGCCGATGGCTCGGCCGGGATCGTGGTGAGCCAGGGCGAAGCCCAGTTCGCGGTGCCGGCCTCGGCCGCTGCCAGCTTCGTGATCGGTGTCGACGGTGCGCGACTGATGCCGGCCCCGGGTGCGCGGGTGAACGTGCGCTGCGTCGGTGGCGACATCCGCATCACCTGCCTGGCCGGGCGAGCCGAACTGGTGCGGGGCGCGCGTACCGTGGTGCTGCAGCCCTCCTGGCAGGCACGCCTGACGGCGGACCGGATCGCTTCCGTGGCGCCGGTCGCGGCCGACACCATCGACGCCTGGCGGCGCGGCTGGCTGGTCTTCGATGATCAGCCGCTGCAGGACGTGGTGGACGAAATCAACCGCTACCGCACCGGCCGTATCGTGCTGACCGGCAGCGCATTGCCGGCACGGCGCGTACAGGCGCGCATCCCTTTGGCGCGCATCGATACCTTCATCGATCTGGTGCGCGATGCCTATGGTGCAAAGGTGGTGAGCATGCCCGGTGGCGTCGTGCTGTTGAGCTGAGCGGCGCGTGCGCAGATGAATTTTTTGTTGCAACGGTTCAGTCGTTGTCACCTGCCCCCGTCTTATCCCTCGTAACAAGCGCAACGCATTGCACTGCCACGCTCGCTCCTGCCATGGACGGGATCGCGCTGCAGGACGGCAGCACGCGCTTGCCCTTATCAGCGAACGATATTGCGACGGGTGACAGCGATGGTGAAGCAGCAGAGCGGTTCGATCGGATGCACGGCCCCGCAGGTGCCGCAGGTGCCGCAGGTGCGCGCGCTGTCGCAGGCCATCGCGGTGTTGCTGATGGCCGGTGGCGTCGCGGCGGGCGTCAACGCGCAGCAGGCCTTCAGTCCGGCATGGTTCGCCAACAAGGGCGTGCAGCAGCAGACCGCCGCGCAGACCGGCCGCCTGCCGAACGGCATGCCGTCCAACCTGGTGCGTACCGACCAGCAGGCGCAGCAGGCCCGCGACACGCTGAAGACCTCGCTGGAGAACCTCAACACTGCCGCGCAGGCGATCGCCATGCAGCAGCGCATGCAGCAGACCGCCCGCGATGCCGCGCGGCTGCGCGCCGGCCAGGTGCCCGATGGGCTGGGCGAGGGCGGGCTGAAGATCGATGACGACACCCTGACGCGCGGCTGGTTCAACGCCAGCGCTCCGACCCAGAGCAGCAAGGACGGCACCACCACCGTCAGCATCGCGCAGACCGGCGACAAGGCCATCCTCAACTGGGAGACCTTCAACGTCGGCCGCAACACCGTGGTCGATTTCGACCAGCAGGCGAGCTGGTCGCTGCTCAACCGGGTCAATGATCCCAACGCGCTCCCGTCGCAGATCCTCGGCCGCATCCAGGGCCAGGGCACGGTGATGCTGGTCAACCGCAATGGCGTGGTGTTCGACGGCAGCAGCCAGGTCAACGTCAAGAACCTGGCCGCCTCGGCGGTCAACATCAGTGATGCGCAGTTCCGCAAGGGTCTGTACAGCGACGCGCAGGGCAATGCCTTCATCCCGACCTTCGGCAACGAACTGACCACCACCACCAACGGCTTCGCCCATGGTGCGGCGACCGGTGACGTGGTGGTGGAGCGCGGTGCGCAGATCACCACGGCGGTGCCCACCTCGGTCACCGAAGGCGGCGGCTACGTGCTGCTGCTCGGCCGCCAGGTGCACAACCACGGCCAGATCACCACCGCCAATGGCCAGACCACGCTGGCCGCCGGCGATGCGTTCGTGATCCGCAAGGGCATGGGCACCGACCAGAACCAGACCTCCACCACCCGTGGCAACGTCGTCACCACGCTGCGCAAGCCGGTGGCAGCCGATGCCGTCGTGGCCATCGCCAGTGGCGTGGTCAGCAACAGCGGCCTGATCCAGGCCAGCACCGGCGACATCACCCTGGCCGGCCATGACGTGCGGCAGCAGGGTGCAGTGGTGTCGACCAGCTCGGTGCATACCCGCGGCACCGTGCATCTGCAGAACGAACGTGCCGATACCACCGGCAGCGTCCTGCTGGACCAGGGCAGCACCACCGCGATCGTGCTCGATGCCAGCGCCACCACCGCGCTGGACGTCCAGCGCGAAACGCTGGTGCAGGAATCGGACAAGGTCGGCGACGGTATCGCCCATCGCCGCGACCAGTCGCTGGTGCAGATCAGTACCGGCGGCAAGGTCGCCTTCGATGACGACAGCCTGACGCTGGCGACGGGCGGGCAGATCTTCGTCGACGCCGCCGACAGCGAGGTCCGCCAGGGCGCGCGCCTGGACGTGGCCGGCTACGTCGGGGTCAAGATCGCGATGGAGGCCAACAACGTCCAGATCAACGTGCAGGGCAACGAGCAGCGTGACGCCGCGCTCAACCGTGACGACAAATCGCTCAACAGCAGGAACATCTGGCTTGACCGCCGCGACCTGGTCCTGGTTCCGGCCGGCACCAACGGCTATGAGACCGATCGCTGGTACACCGCCGGTGGCCTGCTGGAAGTCGGCGGCTACCTCGGGGTGACCGGCCACGGCATCGGTGAGTGGTCGGCGCAGGGCGGGACCGTGCAGTTCTCCGGCGGCAACGTGACCACGCAGCGTGGCTCGAACATCAACCTCTCCGGTGGCGCGCTGGACGTGCAGACCGGCTACGTCAACCTGACCCACCTCAAGGGCGCCGACGGCAAGCTCTACAACGCCTCCACCGCGCCGGGCGATCTGCTCTACAGCGGGCTGTACCGCGGGTTCGAAGATACCCATGCACGCTGGGGCAATACCGAGTTCTACTACAACCCGCTGATCGCACCGCAGCGCAGGCTGGAGAACGGCTACACCGTCGGCCGCGATGCCGGCCGGCTGATCGTCGCCACCCGTGCAGCGCAGCTGCAGGGCGACGTGGACACCACGACCTTCCAGGGCGACCGCCAGCAACGCGCCCGCGATGCCGCGCTGGATGGCTACCAGCAGGGACAGACCAGCGTTGCACGCCAGGGTCAGCTGGTGATCGGCAGCTACCTGCCGTACTACGACAAAAACAGCGGCCAGCAGCGTTTCGGCCCGGCCGCATTGGCCGAACATGTGGCCATCGGTGGCGATGCAGCCAGTGTCTCCGGCATCGGTGTCATCGGTCTGGACGCGGCCTGGCTCAACGCGCAGCGCTTCGGCGGCGTGGAGGTGTACGCGCACGCCGGCATCGATGTCGACCAGGCGCTCGAGGTTGCGCTGGGCGGCACGATCGCCCTGCATGCCAGCGATGTCCGCATCAACGCCGACCTGCGCGCCAGGGGCGGCAGCATCGCACTGGGTGACATGGTCGTGCAGCGCACCTCGAGCGGCATCGAGTGGCAGGATCTGCCGATCAGCGCGCGTCCAGGCGATACCCTGCTGCACCAGGTGCTGGTCGGCGATGGCGTGACCCTCGATGCGCGTGGCCTGTGGACCAACCAGGCGCAGGACCCGGCGGCCATCGGCGGACTGCCGTTCCTCGACGGCGGCAGCGTGGCGGTGCGCAGCACCGGCAACGTGGCCCTGGGCAAGGGCAGCGTGATCGACGTGTCCTCCGGTGCGGCCATGGGCGAGGAGGGCGATGTAACCGGGGGCAAGGGCGGCAGCGTCACCCTGGCCGCAGGGCAGAACATGGGGAGCGGCGTGCTGTCGCTGGATGGCAGCATCCGAGCCCACGGCATGAAGGGCGGCGGGGCGCTCAACATCGAGAACGGCACGATGGTCAGCATCGGCGGCGACGTGCCGGATGCGATCGAGCAGCTGGCCGCCGGCCAGGCCAGCACGCTGCCGGTACGCCTGGCCGCCGACGTCACGCTCCAGCCGGGCGACGTGATCCCGCTGAGCTTCTCCATCACCATTACCCATGTGGCCGGCGGCAAACCGATGCCGCTCACGATCCGGCCCGAGGTCAGCAGCACCAAGCCGGTGACCACCCAGGCACCGTGGCTGTTGCCGGCTGCCGTGCAGCTGGCCGACTACGGCCCGGTCCGGTCCGCCGGCGAGATCCTGCCGGCAGGCACCACCCTGTGGACCATCACCGACCTGCCGGCCGGCTATGTGGTGCCGGCCAATGTATTCCCCGGTGGTCTGCCGATTCCGGCACAGACCTCCCGTTATGTCGCCGGTACCGTGGCCACTGCCGCGGTCACGGTCCCGGCCGGCACCCGCCTGCCGGTCGGCACGGTCTGGCAGCGCGATGTGCCGGTGCAGTCGTTCCTGGCGCTGGACACCGGTCTGTTCCAGAGCGGCTTCAAGCAGTACAACGTGGTGGGCCGCGATGGCGTCAAGGTGGTCGAGGGGGCGCACCTGGACGTGGCGATGCCGATGCTGCAGGTCGACCTCGCTGCCGCGCGTGCGCTGGCCACCGGTGCCGATCCTGCCGATGCCCTGTCGGTCTGGCTGCCACCGCTGCAGCAGGACGATCCGAAAAGCGGCGAGGTCATTCTGCGCAAGGGCGCCGGGCTGTCACTGACCGCCGGCACGCCGCAGAACGCGGCCGACCTGGAGATCGGCCGCAACAGCCGGATCAACGTCGATCCCGGCCAGGCCATCACCCTGACCGGCAACGCACAGGTCACCCTCGACGGTGCCCTGCAGGCCCGCGGTGGACGCATCACGGTACTTGGCGGTGACCTGGGCGAAGGCAGTCTGCTCAACCTGCCCAAGGGCACGCCCAACGCGCGCTCGATCTGGATCGGTGAGCAGGCCGTGCTGGACGTGTCCGGCATGGCCTATACGGCCCTGGATGAAGCCGGCGGTCGGCACGGCCAGGTGCTGGCGGGCGGCACGATCGAGATCGGCGCACGGCATGACCTCGCATCGCGCAACCTCCCGGCGATCGATGCATTCGTGGTGGTGCGCGAGGGCGCCCGCCTGGACGCCTCCGGTGCGCAGGCGGTGCTGGACCTGCCCGATCTCGGCACGACCCCCATTGCCAGCCACGGCGGCATCATCGCGCTGAGTGCCAGCAATGGGCTGTTCGTCGACGGCACCCTGCATGCGGCCGCCGGTGGCAGTGGCGCGCGCGGTGGCACGTTGGCGCTGAATCTTGAAACGCCGATCTACGGGCCGGTCGAGCGCTTCAGCGGCAAGGGCATCGAGGTCGCTGACGGCGTGCGCGTCCCGCGTGAGCTGGTGATCGAACAGCACTACAGCGGCAGCGGCCTGGGCACGGAGGCCGTCGCCGGCGAGCTCGATCCAACCCTGGTCTATGGCAAGGCCCGCTACGGCGTGGACGCGATCCAGGCCGGTGGCTTCGATACCGCTTCGCTGTACGTCAATGGCCTGCTGAGCTTCGATGGCGATGTAGCGCTCGACATGCGCCAGGCGTTGTACCTCACGGCCAGCGCTCTGGGGCTCTCCACGGATGCCACGCGCGACAGCCAGGTGCATTTGGCCGCACCGTACCTGCGCCTGGCCGGCTCGGCGCGCCGCCAGCCGGACAACACCATCATGCCCAACCCGGTCACCGGCTCGCGCAATATCAGCCCGGCGTCCGGTTCGCTGGGCGTGGCCGCGCTCGCCGACGCGGCGTCGATCACGCTCGCAGGCAGTCTGGTCGATGTGGTGGGCATGGTCGGCTTCGGCGCGAACGGTGAAATCGTGCAGAACGCGGTCGACCCGCTGGCGGTCAAGCGCGACGCGTTCGGCGCGGTGCGCATCGAAAGTCAGGGCGACCTGCGCCTGCGCGAGGCCGACCTGTTCTCGCCCGGCGACACCACCCTGGCGGCGGCGCAGATCTACGGCAGCGGCAATGTCACGGTGGGCCTGCGGACCCTGCTGAACGAATGGGGCACCCTCACGACGGAGTTGGATCCGGACCGCATGCTGGACATCCAGCGCATCGGCAATACCTTGCCGCCGCAGCCCTACAGCGTGTTCGGCACGATGCGTTTCAGTGCCGCCACCATCAACCAGGGCGGGGTACTGCGCGCACCGCTGGGCAACATCATTCTGGGGCGCGCCGATGGCACCGGCTACACCGGCGTGGTCAACCTGCTGCCGGGCAGCGTCACCTCGGTCAGCGCCAACGGCCTGGTGATGCCCTACGGCGGCACGGTCGACGGGCTGGTCTACAACTACAACGGCGTCGACGTGGCTTACCAGGGCGTGGGCGGTGAACCGGCGGTGGAGTTCCGCTCGCACGCGGTGAACGCCCAGGCCGGCGCGGTGCTGGATCTGTCCGGCGGCGGCGAGCTGACCGGCGCGGCGTTCCTCTCCGGTCGCGGTGGCTCCACCGATGCGCGCCTCAACCCGCTGGTGCAGATGGACCGCGATGGGTTCACGCTGCCGGGCCTGTCCACCAACCCGGTATACGCCATCCTGCCCGGGGTACAGGCTGGGCAGGCTCCGCTCGATGCCGAGCGCGGTGCCGGCGATCCGGCCATCGGCCAGCAGATCACCCTCGGCGCCGGCATCCCCGGGCTGCCGGCAGGCACCTATACGCTGCTGCCGTCCAGCTATGCACTGCTGCCGGGTGCCTTCCGCGTGGAACGCAACGGCCTTGCCGGCAGTGCCACCGCGTTCGGCACTACCCAGGCCATGCGCAACGGCTCGTGGAGCACCTCGGCGCGGCAGAGCATCGCCAACACCGGCAGCAGCGACACGCTCCCCACGCAGTGGGTGGTGACCGCCGCCGACACCCTGCGCACCTATTCGCAGTACAACGAAACCAGCTACGCCACCTTCGCGCTGCAGCAGGCCATGCGCGAGGGGGCGCCGCGCCCGCTGCTCGAACGCGACGCCAAGGCGGTCAATTTCATGGTGACCAGCCCGGATGTGGCCGGCTCGCTGGACCTGCCTTCGCTGCGGTTCAACGCCACGGTGCTGGATGTTCCCGCCACGGCGGGCACCGGTTCGGTCGCGCGTCTGTTCAATGCAACGAACTACGAAATTCTCGCCGACGGCACGGAAGCGACCGAGGACTTCGCGGGTATTTCCATGCATGCCAGCGAGCTGAACCGGGTCGGCGCAGCGCGCCTGGAAATCGGCGGCCGCCTGCGCAGCACCTACGCCAATCCGGCCAACGGCTCGCTGCAGTCGGCCAACGTGATCAACATCGATGGCGGCGGGTCCAGCAACAGCATCGTGATGCGTGCCGGTGCGCAGCTGGAGGCGGCGGAGGTCTTCCTGATGACTGGCCGCCAGGCGGGTGGCATCACCCTGGAACAGGGCGCGGGCATCAACACGCTGGGCCAGGGCGCCGCCGCCTATGACGCCGCGCAGGGTTACATCTATACGCCGGGCCGCTCTGCGCTGCTGGCCGTCTCCAACGGCCAGATCAACCTGCTGGCGCCGGAAGCGGTCGACGGCCAGGGCAACGGCGCCGGCGCGATCGAGATCGGCGCCTGCGCCGTGCTCAGCGGATGCGCGGGCACGACCCGTCTGTACTCCGAAGGCACCATCGCCACCGCGACCGACAACCGCTTCGTGCTGGGCGATGCGGTGCGCTATGGCACCCGCAACCTGGCACTGGCGGTCGGTGGCATCAACGTCGGCAGTGCCGAGGCGATCGCCGACGCCACCGCGCGCGGCACGCTGCCGGCCGGCATGACGCTCAACCAGGACGTGCTCAGTCGGCTGTTGCTGGGCGACACCAGCGTCGGCGCGCCGGCACTGGAAGCGCTGTCGCTGACCGCACGCGAGTCGGTCAACTTTTACGGCGATGTATCGCTGTCCACCTACGATGCAGTCACCGGCAAATCGGCGTTGCAGCAGCTGGTGCTGGGGACGCCGGCCATCTACGGTTATGGCGATGCCGATGCCGTGGCCCGCATCCACACCGATACCCTGATCTGGAGCGGTGCACTTGCGCCGGCCGGCAGCATCGTCGCCGACGGCCCGGGCACCGGCCACGGCCAGCTGGTGGTGGATGCCCGCGACATCGTGTTCGGCTACGGCCCGCGTACCCAGCCGGATACCGTACGCACGCAGGACCGCCTTGCGCTGGGCTTCGCCGGCGTGCACCTCAACGCCAGCGGCCGCGTGACCGCCAACCAGAAGGGCAGCCTGAGCATCTTCGAGACCCAGGGTGACTGGAATGCGGATACCCGCTCCTATGCCCGCAGTGGCGGCGAGCTGTTCCTCAACACGCCGCTGCTGACCGGCGCAGCCGGGTCGGTCAACACGATCACCACCGGGGGCAACCTGCATGTCACCGGCAACGGCGCGCCCGTCGCGCCCGACAACGCGACCCTGGCCGCCGCGCTGGGCGCGGAGATCGCGCTGGACAGCCGCGACGGCAGCCTGCTGCTGGACACCGCCGTGCTGCTGCCCAGCGGCAAACTGCGCCTCGCGGCGCAGGGCGACGTGCGCCTCGCCGATGGCGCGCAGCTGGACCTCGCCGGCCGCCGCATCGCTTTCTTCGACACCGCCAAGTACAGCTGGGGCGGTGACGTGCTGATCGACAGCCGGCAGGGCGACGTGCAGCAGGACAGCGGCGCGAAGATCAGCCTGGCCGCGCAGAACAACCGCGCCGGCACGTTCACTGCACACGCCGCCGCAGGCACCCTCGATCTGGCCGGCCAGCTGCTGGGCAGCAGCAGTGGGCATTACGACGCCGGTGGAACCGAGGTGCCGTACAGCGCCGGGCGCATCGACCTGCACGGCCAGGGGATCAACGATTTCAGTGGGCTCAATTCGCGCTTGACCCGCGATGGCGTCACCGGCGGGCGCAGCTTCCGCATCGGCGAGGGTGATCTTGCGCTGGGCGACGAAGTGGTGGCGCGTGAGGTGAACATCGCGTTGGACAACGGTCAGCTGTGGGTCAACGGCACCGTCGATGCCAGTGGCGAACAGGCCGGCAGCATCCGTCTGGCCGCGCGCAATGGCGTCACCCTGGGCAGCGCGGCCGTGCTGGATGCCAGCGCGAGCGTACTGCGCCGCGACAGCTACGGGGCGGCGATCGATGCGCCCAACCGCGCCACCATCGAGATCGATTCGGGGCGTGGCACGTTGGCCATCGCCAGTGGCGCACGCATGGACCTGCGCGTGGCCGGCAGCAGCAGGAATGTCGGCACGGTGGCGCTGAACGCGCCGCGCGTGGGCGGCAACGACGTGGCGATCGCGACCGGCGGCCCGATCAGCATCGACGGTGCGAAGACGATCCAGCTCAATGCCTTCATCACCGACAACAGCGCAGCGGCAGGCACGGAGGCCAGCACCCGCGGCGAGAGCTACCAGGTCATCGACCAGGCGTACCTGGACCGCCTGCATGCCCAGAGCACCACCTTCATCGACGCCGCACTCGCCAACAGCGCACTGGTCGACCAGCGCCTGGCGGGCCTGCGCGCGTACGGCGACGCGTTCCACCTGCGCCCGGGCGTGGAGGTCGTGGCCGACCTGGCGGTGAATGCAGACGGCAATCTGCACGTGGATGGCGATCTGGATCTGTCCGCGCACCGTTACGCCAGCCTCAACCCCGGCAGCCAGCGCACCGGCGTGCGCGGCTCCGGTGAGGCCGGTGCGCTGGTGCTGCGCGCGCAGGGCGACCTGGAGGTGTTCGGCAGCATCAGCGATGGTTTCGATGGCAGTCGCCTGGGCACCACGTTCGACGACAACGGCTGGTACCTCACCGCCGGCCGCCAGCTGTTCGGCAGCGACGTGGTGGTTCCGCATGGCGGCTTGGTCACGCTCGCTGCCGGCACCGTGTTCAATTCGGGCAAGGTGCTCAACTACGACCTGCCCATCGGCGACATGCAGATGGCCGCCGGCACCCTGTTGCCCGCCGACGCCCGTCTCGCCCTGCCGCTGGCGCTGGCCAAGGGCACCGTACTGGGCGCGGCCGTCCACGATGCCTCCGGTGCGCTGCTGTATGCGGCAGGCACGGTCCTGGCCGATGCGGTCACGCTGCCGCAGGGCGCGCGTCTGTCGGCCGGCCTGCGCCTGCCGCTGGCCGCCCGCATCGCGGCGATGACCTGGCCGGCCGGGGTGGCCCTGCCGGCGTCGCCACTCGGCAATCTGGTCACCCTGGCCGCTGACCTGGGCCTGGCCAAGGGCGCCTTCATTCCCAGCGACACCGAGGTCAAGCTGCCTGGCGACGCCACCACGGTGAACCTGCGACCGGTGGACGCCGATGGCAACCAGGGTCGCATCTGGGCACTGGCGCCGATGCTGGCGGCCGGGTCGCAATCGTGGGACATCAGCCTGGTGGCGGGCGCCGATATGGCCGCCGCGGATCGCCTGACGGTGGATCCTGCCGGCACCGGCAGCCTGCGCCTGTCCGATCCGCATTACGGCCAGGGTGGCGCCGTGGTGGAGATTCCCGGGACCGGCTCGCCGGCGACGTACATGTGGGGAGATGTGGCCACGTTTGAACAGATGGTGATGGGATTCTTCGGCGAGTACATCCTCAGCTTCGTGCCGGTCGCGGGTGCGACATTCACCGCCGATGAAATCTCCGAGCTGATGATGTGGGGCTTGATCTGGAGTGGTCCGGAGAACCTCAACGACCTTGGATTCGACGGTCTGGCTGCCATCGACTCGCCAGAGGTTCCGCCGGACACCGAGTTCAGGACACTGCCCGGGCGTGAACAGTTGCCCAGCGTGGTGCGCACTGGTACCGGCGACCTGCGTCTGGTCTCCGGCAAGGACATCGCCACCACCTCGCTGTATGGCGTCTACACCGCCGGTACTCCGTCGGCTGCCTTGGCCGGCAACGGGGGCGATCCGTACAACCAGGCGCGCGCGCGCGTCGCACCCGGCAATGCCAATCCGCTTGGAAACAGCGTGCTGGGAGATGCCGGCGAGGTGTTCGAGCACCTTGTCGATGGCGGCAGCCAGAGCCTGTACCAGGCGTGGTATCCCGAAGCAGGTGGCAACCTGCTGCTGCGCGCCGGTGGCAATATCTCGGGCGACAGCATCGGGCGTCATGGAGCGCTGACGCGTACGGAAGCGCTGGGAATCGCCACACCGCGATTGAGCACCAGCGCATCGGTGGGCAACTGGCTGTGGCGACAGGGTACCGGCAGCGTGCAGACCGGTGCGGAAGGCCTGCCGACCGCATGGTGGATCAACTTCGGCACGTACGTTGCCGCACCCGACAACGCGAACTACGACAACAATTTCGTCAACATGCCGCAGCTGATCGGGTTCACCGGCTTCGGCACGCTCGGCGGTGGCAACCTGCTGCTGGAGGCGGGCGGCGATGCGGGCATGCTGCAAAGCCGCGGCGACCATGGCGCGGCGTACATCACCCGCAGCGCGGGCCTGAACCTGACCGTTGCCAGCACCGGCAGGGTCAGCGCCGATGGCGCGCTGGTACAGACCGGCGGCGGCGATCTGGACATCCGCATCGGCGGCGGCCTCAACGCCGACCCCGCGCTGCGCTCGTTCACGGGCAGCAACAGCGCCCCGGTGGCCAACGAGATCACCGTCAACGACGCGCAGCGACTGGACGTCAATGGCAGCTTCACCAACCTGCGCGGTGCACTGCGGCTGGAAGCCGGGTCGGTGGGCGGCGTGGAACTGCGCTACGGCAACCGCCAGGACGCCAAGGAGTCGCGTCCCTACGACGTGTATACCGCAACGGCCGCTACCGCAGCCGGTGGTCCGGTGCTGGTGCTCGGCGATGCCGGCGCCCGTCTGGATGCGCGTGGCGACCTGGTGCTGGGCACCGTCTCCGATCCGGGGCGGGTCGCCCAGTTCAACAATGGCACGCCCTTCAGCGTGGGCGGCAACGCTTACCAGGACGGCGGCTGGAGCTGGTTCTCGCTGTGGACCCCCTCCACCGCGGTGGACCTGATGGCCGCCGGCGGCAACCTGACGCCGTCGCTGGCGATGCAGGACCGCAACGCTGGCACCGACGCCCGGGCGACCGACGGCAATCACGTGTATCCCTCGGTCCTGCGCGCGGTGGCTGCCAGCGGCAGCATCTACTACGGTCGCGCCCGCACGGCCCCGACCGCCGGCACCAACAACGAGGACTTCGTGGCGGGCGTGGTACTGGCGCCGTCGCCGGTGAACGGGCAGTTCGACGCACAGGGCACCGGTCAACTGGAACTGCTCGCGGCCGGCTCGATCTATGCCAACGGCACCGGCTTCGGCACCTCCGGCGCAGACCCGACCGCGTTGCCCAATCCGTGGAATCCTGGCTTCGTCGGGCTGGGGCAGGAGATGTGGTACGGGCGTCAATTCCTGCACAACGTCAGTACCGGCGCCCTGGCGCCCAGCGTGCTGATCTCAGGCGACCGCCCCAACGGCTCCCTGCAGATCTATCCGCTGTTCTCCTTCACTTCGCCGACCGCGTCCGGTTACGTGCACGTTGGCCAGACGCCTTCGCGCTACTACGCGCTCCACGGCGACCTGGTCGGGCTGCGCAGCGGCAGCGTGGTCGATACCCAGTACGGCGTCTTCAACAACGGGGTCACCACCAATATCACCAGCACCTGGTACGACGGTGGCGGTGCCGTCGCCATCCGTGCCGGCCGGGATATCGTGAACTCGGGCACTCCGCTGGGTGCCTTTGACAACGTCGGCACGGTGTTTGGCAATGCCGATGGTGCGCTGGGCTGGATGGGCACCATCAACCGCGGCGATCCTGCCGCCGAGCCCCGGCCCACGGCGATCGCCAGCGGTACCGCACGCGGCAACCTGATCGTGCATACCAGTGCCGACGACGTGTCGGTCGTGCAGGCCGGGCGCGACATCCGCTTCAGCACGTTCTACGTCGCCGGCCCCGGGTTGCTCGACATCAGCGCCGGGCGCGACGTGTACATGGCTGACAAGGGCGAACTGCGCAGCCTGGGACCGGTCACCGGCGCCACGCCCGGCGACCGCAGCAGCGGCGCCAGCATCGCGGTGGCGGCCGGTCTTGGCGAGCGCGGCGCGGATTGGAACGCCTTTGCCGCGCGCTATCTGGATGCGGCCAACCTCGCCGATCCCGGCCGCGCACTGGGCGATCAGGATGGCAAGGTCGTCCGTGTCTATGGCGGCGCGGTGTCGCTGGCGCAGTGGCTGCAGGCGCAGTTCGGCTACGGCGGCGATGAGGCCGGTGCCGCCGCGTTCCTGGCACAACAGCAGCAGGCCCTGGACCAGGCGCACGCAACGGCGGTGGCCAGCGGCGGCACGGCCGCCAGCCGCGATCTCGCCCGGGAGTTCAAGCTGGAGAGCCAACTGCACCTGGTCAATTGGCTGACCGGCCGCTTCGGGGGCGCCAACGGACGCGGCCTGCACTTCGACGCCGCCAGCATGGACGCGCAGGCGTTCTTCGCCGCGCTGCCCGCCGAGCAGCAGAGCGCGTTCCTGCGCAACGTGTACTACGCGGAGCTGAAGGCTGCGGGGCGTGAGTACACCGCGGTCGATGGCCCACGCGAGGGCAGCTACCTGCGCGGCCGCGAGGCGATCGCCACGCTGCTGCCGACCAAGGATGCCAAGGGGGGCGAGATCGCCTACCAGGGCGACCTGACCATGTTCAGCAGTGCGCTGTATTACGAGGGCGTGCTCGAATCGGCGGCGGGCCGCCGCCCGAAGCCGGGTCAGACCTACCTGAGCGAAGCGGACTGGATTGCCGCCGGTCGCCCCACCACCGGGGTGCGCTACTACCGTGTCAACGACGCCGGTATCCACACCGATTTCGGCGGCGACATCCATCTGCTGGTGCCCGGCGGTCGCACCCTGGTGGGCGTGGATGGTGGCTTCCTGCCGGGGGCCGGTTCCGGTGTGCTCACCCAGGGCGAGGGTGACATCAACATCTACTCGCGCGGCAGCCTGCTGCTCGGGCAGAGCCGCATCTTCACCACCTTCGGCGGCAACATCCTGGCGTGGTCGGCCGAGGGCGACATCAATGCCGGCCGCGGCAGCAAGACCACGGTGGTCTACACCCCGCAGCGCCGCGTCTACGACACCGTCGGCAACGTCGCGCTGTCGCCGAACACCCCCAATACCGGTGCGGGCATCGCCACCCTCAACCCGATCGCGGAGATTCCGCCGGGTGACATCGACCTGATCGCGCCGCTGGGCACCATCGATGCAGGCGAGGCCGGCATCCGCGTCTCCGGAAACGTCAACCTGGCCGCGCTGCAGGTGCTCAATGCCGACAACATCCAGGTACAGGGCAAGGCAGTGGGCATTCCGGTGGTCGCGGCGGTCAACGTCAGTGCGCTGACCTCGGCCAGCGCGGCGGCGAACACCGCAGTGCAGGCGGCGCAGGAGATGGTCAAGCGCCAGACCCAGCAGACCCGCCCCTCCACGATCAGCGTGCAGGTGCTGGGCTTCGGCAGCGAAACCAGCAGCGTGGCACCGCCGAAGCACGAGGACCGCTACGACCCGGACAGCGTGGTGCAGGTGGTCGGCATGGGCGAGTTGAGCATCGAGCAGCGCGCCCGCCTCGATGCTGCGACGACGAAGCGACAGTGATGACGACGTCTTTCCTGCCTCTGGCCAGCGCGCGTGGCCAACGCCATGCGCGCGCACGCAACTGGCTTGCCGGTGCAACGGCGCTGTTACCGCCGTTGCGCACGCTCACCTCCTGCGCATCTGAATCCCTTTCCGCATTGAGAAGCCACTGATGTCTTCAATCTCCCCGGCGCTGGCACGGGCATCCCTGCCACTGGGCCTGCTCTGCGCGATCTCGCTGGCCAACGCGCAGACCGCGCCTGCCGATGCCGACGCCGTCGCTGCCCCGATGGCGGCCGCGGCCGCCCCGGCTGCCCGCGTCAACATCAACGAGTACCTGGTGCGCGGCAACACCGTGCTCGGCGCGCGCGATATCGAGCAGGCGGTCTCCCCGCATCTCGGCCCGGACCGCACCCTGCAGGATGTCGAAGCGGCGCGCGTGGCGCTGCAGTCGGCCTATCAGGGCAAGGGCTACCAGTCTGTCTATGTGGATCTGCCCGAGCAGCAGGTCAGCGGCGGCGTGGTGATCCTGCAGGTCACCGAGACCCGCATCGGCCAGGTCAAGGTGGTCGGCGCCGAGCACAACGATCCCGCGCGCCTGGCCGAGCGCGTGCCGGCGCTGCAGGCAGGCGCCGTGCCGGACTTCGAACGCGCGCAGGCGCAGCTGACCGAACTCAACCGAGGCGGCAAGCGTCAGGTGGTGCCGCTGGTCAAGCCCGGCGCCGCTGAGGGCACGATGGATGTGGAGCTCAAGGTCGATGACACGTCCCCCTGGCGCTACAGCGCCACGCTCAACAACGACCACAGCGTGGACACCGAGCCACTGCGCAGCATCCTCACGGTCGGCCACGACAACCTCTGGCAGCGCGAGCACACCGCTTCGCTGACGTTCTTCGCCGCGCCGCAGGACCTGGACCAGGCCAACGTGTGGTCCGGTGCCTACGGTCTGCCGCTGGGCAGCCCGGACTGGATGCTGGATTTCTCCGGCTACCGCTCCGACAGCAACGTGGTGTCCACCGGCCAGACCAATGTCACCGGCAAGGGCCACGCGGTCGGCGTCAAGCTCAGCCGCACCTTCCCGATGACGGGCGCCTGGTGGCACCAGCTCTCGGCCGGTGTCGACTTCAAGGACCTGGACGAATCGGTCGCGATGGTCGGCCAGGCCTCGGATTTCGCCCCGCTCAAGTACGCGCCCGTGACCGTGGCTTACAGCGGCTTCCGCCAGGGCACCAGGCACCAGCTCAATGTCGGCGTGCAGGCGGTGTTCGGTGCGCGCAGCCTGTTCGGCTACGGCAGTACCGATGATGAGTTCGACTGGAAGCGCGCCTACGCCGATCCCAGCTTCTTCGCGCTCAAGCTGGAACTGAGCGACACCTACACGCTGGAGAGTGGTGCGCAGTGGTTCGCGCGGCTGTCGGCGCAGATGACCGACCAGCCGCTGGTCTCCGGCGAGCAGTTCGCCGCCGGCGGCATGTTCACCACCCGTGGCTACCGCTCGGCCGAAGGCATCGGCGATTACGGCGCGCTGGCCACGCTGGAATGGCGCACGCGCCCGCTCGGCCTGTGGGGCCTGCAGGACTGGCGCTTCTACGGCTTCCTCGATGGCGCCTGGCTGGGCCTGCGCCGGCCGCTGCCCGAGCAGGCCGACAGCGCCGCGATGAGTGCCATCGGCGTGGGCAGCAGCCTGCGCATCGGCGAGCACTACAACCTCCGCTTCGACTACGGCCGGACGCTGCGCGACGGCCCGACCACGACCAAAGATGCCAACCGCCTGCACCTGAGCGTCGGCGCCAGCTACTGAGCCTGACTTTCCCAAGCATTTTCCGGAGATACCGTCCATGCAACGCCTTCTTGCCCTCTTGTTGTTCTGTCTGAGCATGTCCACGCTCGGCGTCGCCCACGCCGAGACCGCGTGGTGGCAGGCCGACTGGAAGTACCGCAAACCGATCACGCTCGATGCCAGCCCCAACGGGGCCGCGCTGGGCGGCAATCTCGGCCGTACGCCCGTGCTGATCCGCCTGCACACCGGCAACTTCGCGTTCGATGGTGTTGCCGAGGGCGGCAACGACCTGCGCTTCATCGGTGCCGATGGCCACACCGTGCTCAACCACCAGGTGGAGCAGTACGACGCGGCGCTGGGCATGGCCCTGATCTGGGTGGATGTGCCTACGCTCAGTGGCACTGCAGCGCAGACGATCTGGATGTACTACGGCAACGCCGGTGCGCCGGCGGCGGCCAATGGCCAGCGCGTGTTCGATCCAGACTACAGCGCGGTCTACCACTTCGCCGACAGCGGCACCGAGGCACGTGACACCACGGCGTACGTCAACACGCTCACCGGTGAGTTCAAGCCCGCAGACGGCGCGATCATCGGCCGCGGTGCCCAGCTGGCCGGTGCGCCGCTGCATCTGCCCGGTGCGCCGTCACTCGCCGTTGCCGCCAACGGTGCGATGACCGTCTCTGCCTGGATCAAACCGGACCAGCTCGGCCCGGACCAGGCGATCTACGCCCGCCGCGAGGGCGGCAACGTCTTCCTCGTTGGCCTCGACAACGGCGTGCCTTACGTGCGCGTCAACGACCAGCGCAGCCAGCCGATTCCGGCGCTGGTGGCGGGCCAGTGGGCACACGTGGCGGTGACCAGCACCGAGAATGCGGTGATCCTGTACGTCGCCGGCCGCGAAGCAGTGCGTCTGGCCACCGGCCTGCCGGCCTTCACCGGTGAGGCCTTGCTCGGTGGCGATGCACCCGCCGCGGGTGCGGCGGGCGATGCGGCTGCCATTCCGGCCGCGCAGCCGTTCCTCGGTGTAATCGATGAAGTGCGTGTGTCCAAGGTGGCACGCCCGGCCACTGCACTGCTGGCCGATGCCACCGCGCAGGGTGCCGAATCGCGCCTGATCGCCTTCGGCGAAGACGAGCAGTCGGCGGGTGTGAGCCACTTCGGTTTCATCCTCAAGGCGATGCCGGTCGATGCCTGGGTGGTGGTGATCGTGCTGGGCCTGATGCTGCTGCTGTCGTGGGCGATCATGATCGCCAAGAGCCGCTATTTTGGCACCGTGGCCAAGGCCAACGAGGCCTTCACCGCCCAGTACAAGAAGGTCACCGGTGCACCGGTCGCCTCGCTGCAGGCGCTGGAACGTACCGGCAGCCTGGCCCCGCAGATCCGCGACAACTCCACGCTGTGGCGGCTGTACCGCATCGCCATGGACGAAATGGACGGGCGCGGCTCGCACCACCATGGCCTTACCGCCGCGGCGATCACCTCGATCCGCGCCTCGATGGACGCCGAAGTCACGCGCGAGACCGAGCGCATGTCCAAGCGCATGAACTGGCTCTCCACCACGATCGAAGGCGCCCCGTACATCGGCCTGTTCGGCACCGTGATCGGCATCATGCTGGTGTTTGCGGTGGCGGCGATGGCCGGCGCGGTGGACATCAACTCGGTGGCCCCGGGCATGGCAGCCGCCCTGCTGTGCACGGCTGCCGGCCTGGGCGTCGCGATCCCGGCGCTGTTTGGCTACAACTGGCTGGCCTCGCGCGCTGAAGCGATCGCGGCGGACATGTCGGTGTTCGTCGATGAGTTCACCGCGCGCCTGGCCGAAGAGTTCGATCGCACCGCACCGGCCGCCGCAGCGCGCCCGGCGCTGGCCTGAGGAGACCACCATGGCCAGGGCAAAGCGGTTCGGCATCAAGAAACGCGAGAAAGGCATCAACGTCACCCCGTTCGTGGACGTGCTGCTGGTGGTGCTGGTGATCTTCATCCTCACCAGCAACGCCACCATTCCCGGGATCGAGGTCAACCTGCCGAAGGCCAGTTCCAGCATGGCGCTGGAGAAGCCCAAGACCAAGGCGATCACGGTGGACAACGCCGGCCAGATCTTCCTGGACGCCTACCCGGTCAGCCTGGCCGAGCTGGAGGATCGCCTGCGCACGGAGAAGGCACTGAACCCGGATATCCCGGTGATCGTGCGCGGCGATGCGCAGGTGCAGTACGCGCGTGTGGTCGAAGTGCTCGACCTGCTGCGCAAGATCGAGCTGACCCAGGTCGGCCTGGTCACCGGCAAAGTGCAGGGGTGAGGGCGTGACTTCCCTCCACTCCCGCAGCGGTGACAGCGTGCCCGCGTGGCGCCGCTGGTGGCCCGTGGCGGCGTTGCTCGTCGGCCTGGCGGCCGTGGCGTTGCTCCTCTGGTACCTGCTGTTCAAGGACACCGCCAGTACGCGCCGGCCCGTGGCCGAGATCCCAATGGTGATGTTGCCGCCGCCACCGCCGCCGCCCCCACCGGAGCCCGAGCCCGAGCCGGAGGTGACCCCTGAAGAGGTCATGCCCGAGCCCGAGCCGCTGGACGAGGTGCCCAAGCCCACCGAAGAAGCGCCGACGCCCGACACCGCCGACCCGGTGACGATGGATGCCGACGCGCAGGCCGGCGGCGACAGCTTCGGCATCCAGTCCGGCTCGGGGGGCGGGCGCAGCGGTACCGGTGCCGGCGGCGCCGGCAATGCGAGCTACGGCCGTTACCTGGGCTACGTGCTGCAACAGGCCGTGGCACGCGACGCCAAGGTGCAGCGCCTGGCCTTCCAGCTGACCGTCAACGTCTGGCTGGACGAGGCCGGGCAGGTGACCCGCGTCGAGCTCGCGCGCGGCAGCGGCAACACCGAAGCCGATGAAGCGGTGCTGCAGGCGATCCGCGCGATCGGCCGCATCGACGAGCGGCCACCGGCGTCGTTGAGCTTCCCCGCGCGCGTGCTGGTGCAGGGCCGTCGTCCGGCCGGATGAGCTGCGCTGTCTTTCTTCTTCCCTGATCTTTCCTTTCTGCGAGCAAGCCGATGACCCGTTCAACCCTCCACTCCGCGCTGCTGGGACTCCGCAGCACCGCCATCGCCACCGGTGTCGCCCTGGTCCTGGTCAGCGGCGGTGCCCACGCCCAGGCCACGGGCGGCGAGAGCACCATGATCAAGCTGATCCGCGGTCTGATGGACAGCGGTGCGCTCAAGCCCGAGGCCGGCCAGGCGCTGTTGCTGGAGGCGCAGCGCGAATCGGCCGCAGCTCCCGCAGCGCCGGCGTCCACCGCGATCGCCGCGCAGCCCGGTGACGTGCGCGTGCCCTACATCCCGCAGACCGTGCGCGATGAGATCCGCGAAGAGGTCAAGGCCAGCGTCATGGCCGAGGCCAAGGCCGAGCGTTGGGCGGCGCCGGACCAGGTGCCCGAGTGGACCCAGCGCCTGCGCGTGCAGGGTGACGTGCGCGTGCGCAACGAGAGCCGCCTGTATTCCGAGCGCAACAGCGACATCGAAGTGGACTGGGCGCGGATCAACGCCGGCAACGGCTACGACGTCAACGGCAACACCAACCTGGATCTGCCGCCGCTGCGCAATACCCGCCAGGACCGCAACAATTCCTGGCGGATCCGCGCACGCCTGGGCGTGATCGCCGAGCTGGGCGAGCACACCCGTGCCGGCGTGCGCCTGGCGACCGGCAACGACAACGGCCCGGTGTCCTCCACCCAGACGCTGGGCGGTGGCCTGGCCAAGAAAGACGCCTGGCTCGACCAGGCATGGCTGTCGTGGTCGCCGGTGGCGGGCCTGGACATCCTCGGTGGCCGCTTCGGCAATCCGTACTGGTCCACCGACACGCTGTTCTCCAACGACCTCAACTTCGATGGCCTGGCGTTCAAGTACGCGCAGCCGATCGGCGATGACGGCCTGTCCTTGTTCGCCACGCTGGGCCTGACGCCGTTGGAGTACTCCTCCGACAGCTTCCCGAACACCAGCCAGGACAAGATGAAGAGCGACAACAAGTGGCTCAACGGCGCGCAGGTCGGCGCCGAGTGGCAGTTCGGCGATGCGCAGAAACTGCGTGCGGCGGTCGGCTACTACGATTTCCGCAACACCGCCGGCGAGTACTCGCAGCCGTGCGCGCTGTATGCCGGCGCGGACTTCTGCAGCAGCGACTGGTCGCGCCCTGCATTCATGCAGAAGGGCAATACGCTGATGCTGCTGCGGAACATCGCGCTCAATCCGCTCGACCCGGCCAACACCCCGATGCCGCAATACGTTGGCCTGGCCTCGGAGTTCGAACTGCTCGACCTCAACCTGGCCTGGGAAACGCCGTTGTTCGCGGGCAATGCCCTGCGCCTGGAAGGGCACGCGATCAAGAACCTGGCCTACGATCCCAACCGCATGTGGGAACGCGCGCAGGGCGGCATCGTCACCAACCTGGGCACTGCCGCCAACGGCGTGGCCGGGCCGCAGGACATCCAGAGCGGTGACATGGCGTACATGGCGCAGGCGACCTTCGGCCAGCTGGTGATGAAGCAGGCCGGCGACTGGAACCTGGCGGTGGGCTACAAACGCCTGGAAGGCGATGCGCTGCCCGATGCCTACAACGATTCCAACTTCCACCTCGGTGGCACCAATGCCAAGGGCTACTACCTGAGCAGCTCCTACATGTTCGACCGGAACGTGTGGCTGACCGGGCGCTGGATGGCCGCCAAGGAGGTCACCGGCGCCCCGTTGTCGATCGACGTCTTCCAGCTGGAAGTCAACGCAGGCTTCTGACCGACGCAACGCCTGTCTCCGGGAGGCGGCGTGCCGCCTCCCTTGCTGCCCCACATTGGATTTTCACCATGAACACCGACACTTCCCTCGCGCCGGATGCCGGCGACGACGTCGATGCCGATGCCGATGCCGTCTCGGCAGCGGCCGACAGCATCACGCCGCCGGCCAGCTGGCCCATGCTCTACCGCCGCCCGGTCGTGCTGTCGTCGCAGCTTCATGCCCACTGGCGCGTGCGCCAGACCGGCGCCGCGTTCGCCGCCGGCAGTCACTCGATTCCAGTGATGATCGGGGAATTCGCCGCGGCCTCGCGCGCGTATCCGCTGGTCTTCGCCGGTCCCGATCATCTGCCGATCGCCGTGCTCGGCCTGGAGGCGGAGCAGAACCGCTTCGTCATCGCCGACCAATGGCAGGCCGGCGCCTACATTCCCGCCTACATGCGGCGCTACCCGTTCGTGTTCGCGCGCACCAGCGAGCCGGACGGCTACGTGCTGGCCATCGATGCCGATGCGGACATGATCGTGCAGGAGGGCGAGGAAGGGCTGCCGCTGTTCGAGGGCGACCAGCCTTCGGCGATGACGCGTCATGCCCTGCAGTTCTGCGAAGCCTTCACCCGCGAAGACATCGCCACCCGCGCCTTCAGTGCCGCCCTGGCCGAGGCCGGCGTGCTGATCGAGCGCCAGGCTGACGTGGTCCTCGCCGATGGCCGCCGCCACAGCCTGCAGGGCTTCCATGTCGTCGATCCCGCGCGTCTGGATGCGCTGCCGGATGCCACCCTCGTGCACTGGCATCGCCAGGGCTGGCTGGCGCCAGTGTATTTCCACCTGGCTTCGCTGGGTCGCTTCGCCGACCTCGCCACAGGCTGACCTGTTCTACCGGGGCGCCGTGCAGGTGCCGTCACTCCAGGCCGGTGGGAAGACCAGCCCTTCGAGTGGCGTCATCTGTGCGGCACCCGATCCGGTGCGTTCGCGCGCGGCAGCCGGCACGGCACTCCGTCCGAGCGCACAAAAGCGCGCCGCAGCGGAAATACCTGCAAGGGAAGATGGCGAGGATGGTGCGCCCGGAGGGATTCGAACCCCCGACCAATGGCTTCGGAAGCCACTACTCTATCCGGCTGAGCTACGAGCGCGTTGTATCCTGCATCCCGCCGGGCCGCCTGATGGGGCCACGGACCGCCGAAGCGGCGCGGGAGGAGCATTCTATCCGTAAACGCCGCGCAGGTCTGCCCCCTGCATCGATGCACCGGGCGGCGGCGCGCCCGGCCAGCCCAGGCGGTATCCTTTACCGATGGCTTACGAACGTTTTGAAGCGCCCGAAGCGGCGCCCCCGTCGCGCTGGCGGCACTACTGGAAGTTGATGCGCGCCGACCGCCCGATCGGCACCCTGCTGCTGCTCTGGCCCACCTGGTGGGCCCTGTGGCTGGCCTCCGGCGGGCTGCCCCCGCTGTGGACGCTGTTCGTGTTCACCGCCGGCGTCTGGCTGACCCGCTCGGCCGGCTGCGTGATCAACGATTACGCCGACCGCTGGCTGGACCCACACGTCAAGCGCACCAAGGACCGCCCGCTGGCCAGCGGCGCCGTCTCCGGCCGCGAGGCGCTGGCCCTGTTCGCCGGGCTGATGATCGTCGCCTTCGCGCTGGTGTTGACCCTGAACTGGCTCACCATCGGCATGAGCTTCATCGGTGTCTTCCTGGCCGCCAGCTACCCCTACCTGAAGCGCTACACCCACCTGCCGCAGGTCTACCTCGGCATGGCCTTCGGCTGGGGCATCCCGATGGCCTTCGCCGCGGTGCAGGGCGAGGTGCCGGTGATCGGCTGGCTGCTCTACTGCGCCAACATCCTGTGGTCGACCGCGTATGACACCTGGTACGCCATGGTTGACCGCGATGACGACCTGAAGATGGGCTCGCACTCCACCGCGATCCTGTTCGGGGATCTGGACCTGGTGATCCAGGGGATTCTCTACGCGCTGTTCCTGGGCACGATGGCGCTGGTCGGCCTGCGCGCCGGGCTGGGCGTCTATTACGGCCTCGGCGTCGGCGTGGCCGCCGGCCTGATCGCCTACGAGTTCTGGATCGCCCGCAAGCGCGAACGCGATCCGTGCTTCAAGGCCTTCCTGCACAACAACTGGGTCGGCGCCGCGCTGTTCGCCGGCATCGCGGTGTCGCTGGCGCTGCGCTGAGGGGGCACCCGACCAACGGTCGGGTGCTACCGGTAACGCGCACATGGGTAGTGCCGGCCGCTGGCCGGCACCCGACCACCTCGCGGAGCCGGGCAGCCCCCGGCACTACGACCATTAGGCGACTGACAGCGCCGTGGCCAGCGCCCAGAATCCCTCCCATTGAATGATCGGGGAGGGCGGGGCAATGAACACGTCGACGGTGGTACAGGACGGCTGGATGGCGCGCGCGGCGTTGCGCTCAGCCGCCTGGGCGGAAAAATGGTTCCCTGATGCGTACGTGTTCGCGGTGCTCGGCGTGGTCATCGTCGCGGCCGCCGCGATGGGCTTCGGCGCCACCCCGCAGGCCACCGCTACGGCATTCGGCGAGGGCTTCTGGAGCCTGATCCCCTTCACCATGCAGATGGCCTTCGTGGTCATCGGCGGCTACGCGGTGGCCACCGCGCCGATCGTCGCGCGTTTCATCGATCTGCTGGCCCGCGTCCCGAAAACCGGCCGTGGCGCGGTGGTCTACGTCGGCCTGATCAGTATGCTGGCCTCGCTGCTCAGCTGGGGCTTCTCGCTGGTGTTCGGTGGGCTGCTGGTCCGCGCGCTGGCCCGCCGCGAAGCACTCCACATGGACTACCGCGCCGCCGGCGCCTCGGCGTATCTCGGCCTCGGCGCGGTCTGGGCGATGGGGCTGAGCTCCTCGGCCGCCCAGCTGCAGGCCAACCCGGCCAGCATGCCGCCCGGACTAGTGGAAATCACCGGCGTGCTGCCCTTCACCGAAACCATCTTCCTGTGGCAGTCGATCGCGCTGACATCCGCACTGATCCTGGTGTCGCTGCTGATCGCTTGGCTGACCGCGCCCGGCGCCGCCACTGCGCGCACCGCCAAGGACTTCGAAGGCGCTGCCCGCGCCGAGGCCGAGCCGCTGCAGCCGCGCACCCGCCCCGGCGAGTGGCTGGAGTACAGCCCGCTGCTGACGGTGTTGCTCTCGCTGCTCGCGTTCGGCTGGTTGTTCGGCGAGTTCGCCAGCAAGCCGGTGGTGACCGCCATCGCCAACCTCAACACCTACAACTTCCTGTTCATCTCGCTCGGCCTGCTGCTGCACTGGCGCCCGCGCAGCTTCCTCAACGCCGTGGCCAAGGCCGTCCCCAGCACCACCGGCGTGCTGATCCAGTTCCCGCTGTATGGCGGCATCGCGATGATCCTCACCCACGCCACCGGCAGTGGCGATGAGACCCTCGCCCATCGCCTCTCCACCCTGTTCGTGCATATCGCCACCACCGACACCTTCGCGCTGGTGATGGGCGTGTACTCGGCCGTGCTCGGCTTCTTCGTGCCCTCCGGCGGCGGCAAGTGGATCATCGAAGCGCCGTACGTCATGCAGGCGGCCAACGAACTGAAGGCCCATCTGGGGTGGGCGGTACAGGTCTACAACGCGGCCGAGGCGTTGCCGAACCTGATCAACCCGTTCTGGATGCTGCCGCTGCTGGGCGTGCTCGGCCTGAAGGCGCGCGACATCGTCGGCTTCACCTTCATCCAGCTGCTGGTGCACATCCCGCTGGTGCTCGGCCTGCTGTGGCTGCTCGGCATGACGCTGACCTACGTGCCGCCGGTGATGCCGTGATCGTCATCTGCGCGTCATCTGCAGACGTTGGCTCAGCGATGCCCTGTTCAGTCGCACGGCGAGGCATTCTGTGGGAAGCGGAATAAGGGCATTCGAACCGTTCATATGCGGGTCAACGCCTACTGCGACATGGGGTCTGCACTCGCTGAAAAGGCGGGCGTGGAGACGTTGACGAATTCGTATACAAACCCCCACACGTCGTTAACCTCGCGCTGCAGAGGATGGCCCGGACCGCGACATTCCGTTTGCGGCAACCGGAGAATCGAGATGGCTCAGCAGAACCAGCAGAACCCGAATCAGCGCGGTGAGCAGCAGGAAGGTGGTCGCGGCCAGCAGCAGCAACAGCAGCAGGAACAGCAGCAGCGCAACCAGAACCAGCAGCAGGGCGGCCAGCAGGACGAGGAAGAGTGAGCCCAGCTGGCTGCTGTGTGAACTGAAGCCCCGCTCCGGCGGGGCTTCGTTCGTCCGGGCCTGCTCAGGCCGAGCGCAGGTGCCAGCCCAGTGCTGCGTCTTCGACCACCGCACCCGGTACCACGTCATGCAGCACCACGCGGATGCCGCGCGCATTCGGCAGCACCTTCTGCTCGGGGAACCAGCGGCGGGTGGCATCGACCACGATCAACAGGCCTTCGTCATCGCCCAGTGGTGCGAAGTGCGGCGTGGGCTGTGACAGAGGCTCCAGCCCGAAGGCGTTCTGTGCGTTTGCCTGCACTTCACCGACGTGTTCAGCGGGCAGGCCGACCTCGCTGATGCAGGTCATCTCGCTGCCGTGGAACCCGCCCTGGCACTCGCCCGCAGGCAAGCGTCGCCGCGCGATCAATTCCAGGATCAGGCCGTCCGGCCCGGTGAAATAGATCGATTCCGAATCCCAGCGGCCATCGAAGGTGAAGTGGTCATGGCCTTTCAGATCGCGCTGCAGGGTGGCGCGTGCTTTGAGCCAGTCGGTGGCCGCCTCGAAGCGATTGGCGGGCACGTTGAACGCCAGGTGCACACCGCCGACCGGGTTCGATCCTGCGGGTTGCAACTGCAGAGTGCTCCAGCCGATGCGCACGGCTGAGCCCTCGACCGGCAGCTGAAGTTCATCGCGGAAGTACGCCACGGTGGCGGCGACATCGGACACAGGGAGATCGATCTGATGGATGCGCATGGTGCGGGAGGCCTCGCGTAGATACGTCGAGATTCTGCTGGATAACCGAGGCGCGCGCTATGCGTTGATCTGATCAAATGGACACCGTCACAAGGGCATTTCCTACTTCATTACGCGGAGAAGACCGGCTACTCGCTTGGCTACGAAAGGCGTTGAATGTTCGACAACGCCTTCGCCCCTTCGCGGACATTTATCGGCAGGAGAATCAACCGCAATCCGCGGCGCTACACGGTCCATTACGGTTGTTGCTGTTTCGTAATGCCCATTTATCTGCGCAACTGAAATGCCAGTGCGCAGTGTCACCGACTGATTCGATAGACAATCAAGTCAGATCGGATTCTTCGTTTCATAATAAGGAGGTATCTCATGAATCGCGTACTCAATCTGCAGCGCCTAGCCCTGGACACCAATGCCGGCACGATGGGAAACAGCTCGGGTAGCTCGACGCACACCTGCTGCGGCGCCGGGAGCGTGGATCGTTAACCACCGCCTGTGACTGATGTGAATAATCGTGGGTGTGGAACGCACCCACGATTCAGACCTTCAGTGATCGGCGTCCAAGCTGGAGATCCTGCCTGACGGTGGGCAAGGTGAGAGGAGGAGCTCTCATCCCGGCGTCCTACCTGCGACGTGCGTCTCAGGATCGCTAGCCGGCGTATCCAGCCGGAGAGGGGACCGCTGCCCGATGTCCTTCCCGCAGCAGTGTTGGACACCGCTTGGCTCAATACATGGGTCAAGCGCCGAGCCCATTCAAGGAGCGCGCGCCATGGCATCTGAAAATCTGACACTGCGGGAACTTCGGCACGTAGACAAGATCACGTTCATCAATAGCGATGATCGCTTCTATGAGCCGGATTACGACCATTACACGCCGGGCGATGAGCTCGCCGCAATCGTGCGACCACTACTGGCAGCGCATGGGCGTGGTTGGGAAATTCGCCGGAAGAATGTTTGGTCGCACGTGACGCCTGGTGGCGAT
This sequence comes from Stenotrophomonas sp. TWI809, assembly GCF_039673205.1. Lineage (NCBI taxonomy): Bacteria > Pseudomonadati > Pseudomonadota > Gammaproteobacteria > Lysobacterales > Lysobacteraceae > Stenotrophomonas > Stenotrophomonas sp. TWI809. The sequence continues at coordinate 214,733 of NZ_JBDJLE010000004.1, forward strand.
GCTCAGGTGCGCTCTCTTCCCATCCAAGGGTGGAAGATTCACCTGTCGGCGATCGAGGACAATTGCCGCGCCATGCTGGCTGACGCTGCGGCGCTGTTGCTGGAGCAGGATGTCCAGTTCAAGTTCGCGAACGATTGCCGGACGATGAGGATGATGACATCCAAGCGATGGCCCCGGGGAGGGTCCGGAAAGTTCATCACCGTCTATCCGCACACGGAGGGCGAATTCATCCAGGTGATCGAGGCGCTTTACCAGGCGCTTGGCGCCCGGACCGGCTCCTACATTCTGTCCGACAGACGCTACAAGGACAGCCGCTGCCTGTACTACCGCTATGGCGGCATCATTCAGGTGAGCCACCTGGACATCATGGGTAAGCGGATACCGATGCTAGTGGGGCCATCGGGAGAGCACATGCCTGACCGCCGGAACCCATACTTCGAGAGTCCGCCGTGGGCTCAGGATCCGTTCCCGAGTGATGAGGATGAAACTGACGACCGATCACTCAATGGGGGACGATATCTCGTCGAAAGCGCGCTGGGCTTCTCCAACACGGGAGGTGTCTATCTGTCGATCGAGCGCGCTACCGGCCGACAGGTGGTCATCAAGGAGGCGCGTCCTCATGTCGAGCTCTACGAGAACGGCGGGGATGCGACTACCCGTCTCAAGCGCGAGATGGAGAACCTGAGCATCCTGAGTTCCTTGGGTATCGCGCCAGCGGTCCTCGATACCTTCTGGGACTGGGAAAACCTCTACATGGTCGAAGAGTACGTCGATGCCCATGACATGCGTCAGGTCATGCTGCAGTTCTCTCCACTGATGAAAGTACGCCCGACGCTGGCGGATAGTGATGCGTTCTACGCGATGTACAGGGACATCTTCGTCAACATCATGCGTGCAGTTGATCTAGCTCATGGGGCGGGCATGGTGATCGGTGACTTGTCTCCTCCCAATATCCTTGTTGCCAAGAACAGTCTGGCAGTCCGCCTGATCGATCTTGAGGCCGCGTTTCGACCCGAGCTCGGAGAGTCAGAGGACATCCACACACCTGGCTTCCGGAGCAAGCTTAAGAGCCGGGCAAGGATCAGCAGCTACGAAGATGACAACTATGCCGTGGCTGCCATCATGATGTACGCCATGTTCCCGATCGTCGCCATGGCCTACATCAGAGATGATCTGTTCGATACAGTGCTGCCTGAGATTGTGTGGGATATCGGCTGGGAGGACACGCCCGTCATGGGGGTCATCCGTGACCTCGCACGAGGCAAGGTCAGCCTGAAAGAGGCGGAGGAACGGCTGCTGCAGCCGGTGAGCATTCGCCAGCCCTATGCCTCCAGAGCTGGTAGACGCCTTCCCGCTGACAGCGTGCTGAAGAGGCTGGCCGCCTTCATCCAAGTCAATTATCGCCTCGACCCGAATCACACGCTCTTCCCGTGCGATCCATTCGCGCTGGCGACAAACGGTAGCAGCCTTGGTTTTGGGTCATCAGGGGTGATCTACGCGCTCATCCGTGCCGGAGTGGAGGTGCCCCAAGCGGCATGGGATCGGCATCTCGCCGAGGTCTCTAGCCTGAACAGCCAGAATGCGGCGCCGGGATTCCTGACCGGCCTCGCGGGGATCGGTTGGGCGCACCTGGCAATGGGAGAGGCCGCCATTGGCCTCAGCTTTGTGGACCAAGCCAACAGGAGTGCGCAGAACATCACACATCCTTCCCTGTACTACGGGATGGCAGGCCTGGGCTTGGCCGATTTGGCCGCCTACGTGGTCTCTGGTCACCATCGCTATCTTGACCTGGCCCTGGAGCTCGCGGCACAGCTCGAGTCCTCCGCGCTTCGGAGCAACGACGGGCTGTATTGGGAAGACGATGGAGTCGTCCGAATCGGCTTTGGCTATGGACAATCCGGAATCGCTCTTTTCTTCCTTCGACTGTCACAGGCCGCCGGAGACCAGCGCTGGCGAACTCTGGGCAAGGCTGCCCTGTGCTACGACCTCGCTCATGGCCATGAGCTGGAGGCAGGGGTGACGACATTTGCCGCTGCTCCGGCAGGGATCACGACTTATGAGCATTACATTGAGCAAGGCACCGCCGGCATCGTCAAGGTGGCCATCCGGTACGGACTTTGGGAGACGGTGGATCAGCTCGTACTAGATCTGCACAGAAAGTACGCCGGCTTCGCAGGCCTCATGTATGGCTTGGCTGGCCTCATCGACACGCTGGTTGATGCCCACGTGTACTCCGGCAACCCCAAGTATCTGGAAATGGCCCAGCGTGCCTACCAAGGCCTTACCGATCTCTATGTTTTCGGAGACGACGACATGGCTGCGGTGCCTGGAGAGAACCTCTTCCGCATATCGTGTGATTATGCAACTGGAATGGCCGGGGTCATACGCGCCGTCCAGAGGCTCAGTGCTCCTGATGGCGATGACTTCTGCTTGGATGTCATGGACGGGCCACTGCTGAAGCGCATCGGTGCGCACGCTGTCCAAGCGTCTGCGTGATCGCGAGGAGCGCGCAATGAAATTCGCAGCCCGAGGACAAGGAGTGCAGGCTGCCTCCACTGCCAAGACTAGCGTGAGAGACTTCGCTTGTCTGTTGGGCGGCGATCGACGTGAATACATCGGCGTGACTGCTGCAGGTGTGCTGATCGGCGCTGCCGAAGGCCTGATTCACCCCTTGCTGATCAAGGCAATTCTTGATCATGCGTCGTCCAGCGGCGAAGTTGAAAGGGTGATTATCTTGGTGCTCGGCTATCTGGTGCTTGGCATATCCCTGAATGCTGGCGCCTACGCCACCTCGTTGTGGCAGCAACGCCTGGATAACAGGATCGTGAGGCGAATCAGTGCGGATCTGCTTGGAGCGTTCTACACCGAAAACTACCGTTGTTTCCTCCGCAATGGGGTCGGGCACTACGTATCGCGCATACGAGCGGATGTAAAGGATGGGTTGGTTCCGATGCTTGCGTTGGTGCGAGTGCTTGCGACGAAGATCTCCATGTTGCTGGCCCTGGTCTCCGCATTGATCCTCATCTCCTGGCAAGCATTTGCCGTGCTGGTGGTCATCATTCCCGTGGCGACAGTCGTGAGCTTGTCTGTCGGCAACAGAATCCGCCACCTGACATCGACCGAGCGGGAAAATGAAGCCGACGTGCTCGGTCTGCTGACCAAGGCCGTTGGAAGCATCAAGATGGTTTGCGGCTTTGGGCTTGTGAACAAGACGGTCAAGGAATTCGATAACGGTATGGGCGTATTGCTTGATACCGGCTACAAGCGATTCAAGGCCGTCCGCACCCTGCAGGGTGCCAGTGACCTGACCATGGTGCTGTCGGATGTCTGCTCGATCTTTGTTGGCGCATTGTTCGTCCTTCAGAGAAAGATGACGTTCGGCTCATTCATTGCCTTCATGAATTCATTCTGGCGGGCCGCGACGACATTGATCGCGATCTTCAAGCACTGGGCCGAGCTCCAGAGCCATGGCGCAACCGTTCATCGGATCACCCAATTCCTTCATGGTCACGAGACGCCTAATTTCGACGTCAGCGACGGCGTGATCGCCATGGATGTTGGCTTCTCCTACAACGCGGCCGACGTGCTGCGGAATGTATCGGTGGCCTGGAAGGCCGGGCGCCGCGTTCTGATCACGGGCGACAACGGATCCGGGAAGACAACGTTTGCCAACATTCTGGCAAGATGCCTGTACCCGACGCAGGGGGGCGTTTCGCTTCCTTCCCGGATCAGTGCCGCTACGCTGCCACTTGCATTTCCACCGCTGAGGGTTGGACAGCTTGACGTCGAGCAGCGCCTGCTCCAGTCCTTTAGCCTGGACTGTCCGGAAATCCTAACGGCCTATCCCGACCAGCTGTCAGCCGGGCAGCAGCAGAAGCTCGCATTGGCCATGGTGCTCAGCAAAGCAGCGGATCTTTATGTGCTGGATGAGCCCCTCGCAAACCTGGATACCAGCGCTCAGGACGTCGCGATGCGAGAGATCATGGCATGGACCGAAGGCGGAACCCTAGTGATGATCATGCATGGCGGCAGCCGGTTCCGAGACCTCTTCGACGAATGTCACCACCTTGGGTCGCTGGAGCAGCCCTCACCGAGTGTGTTCAGCCCCGACCAACCGCGGGCGACGTCAGGAAGGCAGAGAACCTTAGTGGCGAACCACGGAAATGCTTCATGATGATTTTCTACTACGTCAAGGTCGCTCTGCGCAACGCAGCGAGAAGCAAGGTCGTCACCGGATTGATGGTTCTGGCGATCGCCGTCGGTATTGGTGCCTGCATGGCTACGCTGACCGTCATGCGCCTGCTGTCGGGCGATCCACTTCCGGGAAAGAGTGCCCGCATCTTCTACCCTCAGGTCGATGTGAACCCTGCTTCCAGAGGACGCGAGCCGTACGACGTACTGGATTACCGGACTGCCCACGATCTGTGGTCGTCCAGCCAGGCCGACAGGCAGACGATGGTCGTGTCGAGCCCGGTGAAAGTACGATCAGATCTGACCGGTACCGTTCCATTGATGGTGTCTTCGACCTCGACCACAGCGGACTTTTTCCCGATGTTCGAGGTGCCGATTCAGTACGGGCGAGCGTGGACGCAGGAGGACGATAGGCGGCGCAGCCGGGTAGTTGTCATATCCGATCGCCTGAATCGGCAACTGTTCGGAGGTCGTGACAGCGTCGGTCAGACCCTCAGTGTCAAAGATGCGAAGCTGCAAGTGATAGGCGTGCTCAAGCCATGGCGCCCTGCGCCCCTGTTTTACAAAATCCGAGGGGGGCGCTTCTCTGGTGGCAAGACCTCAGGATTCTATGGCGCAGCCGATGATGTCCTTCTCCCGATGTCAGCGAGCCTTGAGATAAACGAAGGGGACTTCCAGCCCTTTACGTGCTGGGCCGCCCCAGAGCGCAGCGGCGTCCTGCAGGGGTCACCGTGCGTGGCGGTCGGTGTATGGGTGGAGCTTGGCAGTCGGGAGAAGGTCGCAAACTACCGTCGCTATCTCGCCAACTATGCCAGCGAGCAGAAGCGCCTGGGTCGTATTGCGCATGACCAGAACACTCGTATGCCATCGCTGATGGAGTGGCTGGACTTCAATCGCGTCGTACCCAGTGATGTGAAGGTTCAGGCCGTTCTGTCATTCGCATTTCTCATCATCTGCCTGGCGAATGTCGTGGGCCTGTTGCTGGCCAAGTTCATGAGGCATGGCGGAGAGATTGGACTGCGGCGGGCGTTGGGAGCGAGCAGGACAGCGGTGTTTACGCAGTGCCTTGTGGAGGCGGGGGTCATTGGCATCATTGGTGGGGTCGCTGGCCTGCTTCTGACTCTGTTCGCCTTATGGGCGATTCGCACCCAGCCGGTGGCATACGCAGACCTGATACGCCTGGACGTCACCATGTTCATCGCTACGTTTGTCCTGTCTTTGGTGAGCAGTTTGCTGGCCGGTGCCCTTCCGGCCTACCGGGCCAGCTCGATCCAGCCAGTGGCCCAATTGAAGCTGCTATAGCGGAGTCCATCATGCAAGTGGGAATCATCGTCGCCGCCCTGCGAAAGCATCGATTGGCCACGTTTCTGATAGCAGCGGAGATTGCACTGGCATGCGCAGTGCTCTGCAATGCAATCTTCATGTTTATGGAAAGACGTCGGGCACTGAATTTGGACAGCGGGATCCAGGAGTCTGCGCTTGGTGTCGTTCAACTCTCTGGTTTCAGCTCGGACAACGCCAATGACATCAATGCCCGTGTGACGAGTGCCCTCAGGGCGATTCCCGGTGTCGAGTCGGTGGGGGTGATAAGCGCTGTGCCTTTTGGAGAGCCGGGAATCCGGGCCGGCGTGAGCACCGACGAGGAGCTGGAGCAACCTGGTGGCGTGCTGGATTTCTACCTGGGAGACTCCGCTGCGCTCCAGGCGTTGAGCTTGAGGCTTGTCGCGGGCAGGATGCCAGAGCCGGCGGAGTACACGCCTGTTGCTCAGTACGTCCCTTCGAATGCGCCCGTGCTGATTACCCAACAATTGGCGGAGCGCTATTGGCCCGGCCAGAGCGCCGTGGGGCGGAGCCTGTGGGCGTTGGATACGCGATTCACTGTCATCGGCGTCGTCGAGCATCTCATCATCTCGCAACCCGGCGGTGGCGAGGCCTTGGGAAATGATTGGTCCCTCTTCGTGCCAGCAAGTCCTGGGCCATACCTTGCAGGACGTTACATCGTTCGAGCAATGCCCGACGATCTCCCGCGGGTATTTGGCCAAGTAGCAAGGGTGGTGTCATCTGCCGCCCCTGATGTGGTCTTCGATCAATCCGCCAGTCGAATGTTGACTGAGCTCCGTACAGAGTTCTTCCATGACGCAACGGTAATGATGGGACTTCTGGCGGGCGTCATCGCCGCGCTCCTCGGTGCTACTGCACTCGGCATCGGCGGGTTGGCGAGCTACTGGGTGGAGCAGCGCCGCAAGCAGATCGGGATCCGCCGCGCATTGGGAGCAACACGATGGGACGTGCTTCGCTACTTCCAGATCGAAAATTTCATGATCGTGAGCGTCGGCGTCGCCGCAGGCCTGGTGCTGGCCTACGGACTGAATCTGGCGCTGATGCGCTTCTATGAATTGCCCCGGCTGCCCGCGATGTACTTGCCACTTGGCGCCGCGGCGCTATGGATACTCGGCCAGTTCGCAGTACTTGCGCCGGCGCTGAAGGCATCGATGATCACGCCTGTTCAGGCGATCCGGTCGTTCTGAATTGATCTAAGGGCGCCTGAAAGGCGTCTCCCTAAAGCGCGAGGCGGAAAATGTTGAGAATGCAGGGATTGAGCAAGATCTTTCAGGTCGAACATGTGCGAACGCATGCCTTGAGGGAGGTTGACCTTCACGTAGGCGAAGGGGAGTTCCTCGCTGTTACCGGTCCCTCGGGCTCTGGCAAGTCCACATTGCTCAACATTGCTGGTCTTTTGGAGGATGTGACGACGGGTACGTACACACTGGATGGCCGGGATGTGTCCAGACTCAGTGACGGCAATCGAAGTCGGATCAGGAATGAAAAGGTTGGTTTCATCTTCCAGGGCTTTAATCTGATCCCTGATCTGACACTCTACGACAATGTCGATGTGCCCTTGAGGTATCGCGGACTCGGCGTGAAAGAGCGCACTGAAAGAATCATCCGCGTACTGCAGCGTGTCGGCCTCGGCTCCCGAATGCATCACTTTCCACGAGCACTGTCTGGTGGACAGCAGCAGCGCGCAGCCATCGCGCGAGCGTTGGCTGGCCGCCCGCGGCTCCTGTTGGCGGATGAGCCGACAGGCAATCTGGACGGCGAAATGGCGGGAACTGTCATGGAGCTGCTGCAGGAGATCAACGCTGGCGGCGCCACGATCATCATGGTCACCCATGATCCTGATCTCGCCCTGAAGGCGACCAGAAACGTGCACATTGTGGACGGTACCCTCAGTGACAGATTCAGGCCCGATGTGAATCTTGTGGTCGCTTAGCCGCTTAGCCGCTTAGCCGCTTAGCCGCCTGACGGCTTTGCCGGCTACCGGCAAGCTGACGGATCGGACTCCGCCGGCTTGTGCCGCATCACGTCCCCCCACCCCGATCCAACTGCCGATACCCGATCGCCTCCGCCACATGCGCGGTCTTGATCTCCTCCTGATGTCCCAGATCCGCCAACGTCCGCGCCACTCGCAGGATGCGATGCATCGAGCGCGCCGACAGCTGCAACCGTTCCACAGCATCCTCCAACAGCTGCTGATCCTCCCGCGACAACCGGCAATGCGCGCTCAGCTCGAACGGCAGTAGCTGGGCATTGGCCTTTCCGCTGCGCAGCAGCTGCACCTCCCGCGCGGCCACCACCCGGGCGCGAACACTCGCGCTGTCTTCGCCCAGCGGCGCGTCATCGCGCAGCTCGCGCGGGTCCAGCCGCGGCACCTCGACGTGCAGGTCGATGCGGTCCATCAACGGCCCGGAAACCCGCCCCCGGTAACGCTGGATCACCTCTTCGCTGCAGAGGCATCGGCCACTGCGATCGCCGGCCCAGCCGCACGGGCAGGGGTTCATCGCCGCAACCAGCTGAAACCGCGCGGGAAAGCGCTCCGTCCTTGCCGCGCGGCTGACCACGGCCACCCCGGATTCGATCGGCTCGCGCATGACCTCCAGCGCGTGCCGGCTCCACTCCGGGACTTAGTGTTTGTCAACCGTTCTTGGCGATGTTGTCACGGGTCAGTGGGAGGAGCGTTGGCTATGCAGTTGGGCCCAGCAGCAGACGCTGGGCAGAATTCGGTCAAGACAAGCAACACCCAGGGGGCGGCACTCGATCGACGCGGATCAGCGTTCTCGGGAAATTGCCTCTGCCCTGCCGTTTGTCGGAAACCTCGGCTAGGGGTCTTTTTACAGAAGTTGAACGGTGGTACGGTTTTCGTACATCCATGATGCGATTCCGGGGGGAGCATGAACGACAAAAAGCAGGAGATCGAAGCGTGTCTTGAGAAATTCTGGGACGATATGGCGATTGATGTGGGTGAGGATCCTCAAGACACTGGCTCCCTGATCGGTGCGCCCTTGGATTCCTTGACCGTGATGGAGGTGATGCTGGAAATCGACAAGTTGCTCAATCGAAAGATTCCAGCGGACATCGTGATCCGCAAAGGTGGATATGAATCGCGGGAGCAATTCGTCGAACAATTGACCGCGGAGGTTCTAAAGTACGTGGCAGAGCATGCCGATGACTAGTCTCGAAAGGGATGCTCAGCGGGCAGGGATGGCGGAGCGGCTGCGGCAGTCTCGGGAGTATGTAGGTCTATCTCAAGAGGAAGTTGCCATCGCCCTTGGGATTTCGCGCCCAGCGGTGACTCATATCGAATCGGGCAGTCGAAAAGTGGAGGCGACTGAACTAAGCATCTTGGCGCGCTTGTACCGAAGGACGCTTGAATACTTGCTCACCGGGAGGGAGCCGCCGCCGCAAGGGCCGGAGCAGCTGGCTTTCCTGGCGCGGGCAATCAAGGGTCTCTCAGGGCGTGACCTCGATGAGGTGGCGCGCTTCGCCGAGTTTTTGAAGCAATCAACCAAGGTCAGTCGAAAGGAGTAAGGAATGCTCCCTCACATCAAGAACGCCGCCAGGCGAGCCGCTGAGATCTATCAAGACTCCGGTGCCAAGGCCCGTGTGGAGCACGATGGCTATACGCGTGTAGATCCCTTCTTAATCGCGGGGGGGGAAGGCGTTCCTGTACTTCTGCGACCCATGGACAAGCTTCTCGGAGCGTTCATCCGAGACGAGGTGTCCGGCATCCTCGTCAATTCCGAGCGGTCGGCGGGACTGATCCACCTGACGTGTGCCCACGAGCTCGGACATTACTTCATGGGTCACGGCACTACAGCCGACGATTCGATGGAATTTGGGACCAAAGTGGAACGTCAGGAACAGGAGGCGGATTGGTTCGCGTACCAACTGTTGGCCTCCCGCAGTCTGCTCGCCACTATCATGCGCCGAAAGGGCTGGAGCATTCAGTCGCTGAAGCACCCGGTTACACTTTACCAGCTGTCTCTGAGGCTCGGAATTAGCTATACGGCGACGGCTTGGTCTCTCGCGCGCCAAAAACTCTTGCATACTGGTGAGGTCAAGGAACTCCTGAAGATCCAGCCGATCGACATCAAACAGGCGCTGCTCAAAGGGCAGAATTTTGAATCTCGTAGGGAGGTATGGCTCCTCGACGAAAGTGATCGTGCGAGCGTGCTGGAGCCGCGTGCGGATGACCAGGTCCTGGTTCGTTTGAGAAGCAACGCCTCATCGGGCTACCTCTGGTCGTTGAGTGAGCTAGCATCGGAAGGTTTCCAGATTCGCCCGATATCGTGTCTATCCGAAGAGGTGGTCGATCCGAGGCAAATCGTTTTCGGCACCGCCACCGCGGAATTTCTACTGACCTACGACGACCCTGCGAGTCTTCCAGACGGCGAAACGCGTGCTTTTTCTATGCAAGAGCAGCGGCCTTGGTTGAAGGGGGGCGAAGCTATCGCGACGTTCGAAACGAGGGCTAAGTTTGAGCAAATCGGGCCTGGTCTGACGCGAGTCGCAAAGCGGAAGTTGCTGAGCGAGGCCTCGATCGCTTGATCATCAAGGAAGAAATAGCGCTGCCGCAGGCAAACAATGCTGCACGTGACCAAGGGCAGCGCCCGACCTGCATTGCGTTCGCCCTATCGGAGCTAAATCTCCGATTCGCTCCGCAGAGTGAGGTGCTGAGTCCCGAGTACGTCTATCAAGCTGCGGCCACACTGACGTCCAATTGGGCCTCGGGTGATGGTGTCTCCTTAGGACTCGCGCTCCAAGTGGCATCGCCCGGGCAACCTACCGAGCAGGACTTCCCGTATCAGGCAACGGAGCCGTCACCGCCTGTTTCGTTGCCGCCAGTTGGTTTGTGCCTCTATGGAAGAGCGCTGGATCTGCTTCCGCACGATCCTGATTCAATTGCCGACGCGATTCGAAGGAATCTTCCCGTGGGCATCGGCATGAGGTTGACTCAGAGCTTCTTCATTCCGGCGAGCGGAGTGGTCACGTTTGAGCAGTTGCCCATGCCGAACGCACTACATGCAGTAGCGGTTGTTGGGCTTGGCAGGGCCGACGACGGCGCCGCCTTTTTCCGAATTCGCAACAGTTGGGGCGACAGGTGGGGAGCGCGCGGGCAGGCTTGGCTTCCCGAAATTTACATTCGCGAGCACGTTATCTGTGCGTTTGGAGGGTGAGAGTGGCTAAGGTATTTACTGGTGAAAGGCTAGTTCCTGTCTGGGTCTCCGCAGTGCGTAGCCTGAACGAAGCCCCTCAGAGGACGGATCGAAACTATGTCCTGGAGATAGACTCCTCGACCATCCTCGGCGGCGGCGACTTGGACGTCATCAACGAAGTTGACGCTGCGCTTAGAGCTCGGGGTGATGGCGGTGGCGTGTTCACAGTTGCCGGGACCATCTTTCCGCAAGGACCATATCTGCGTTTTGGCCGTCCCGACTTCTACAAGCGTTACCTTGAGCCCATGAAGTCAGGGAAGAAGCAGGGGACTTGGGGGACGTACGCGATGCGCATGATGGATCGCGCCCACCCCAAATCGGGAAAGACCAGTAATCCTCTGGAAACGATCGTTAGCAAGCTCCGGACAACCAAGGACGAGCGCAAAATTCTGTCCGCCTACGAGCTCGGCGTTCACGATGTGAACGACCTACTTGACGGCGAAGTGGGTTGCGAACTTCCCATCTACGAGCCGGCGATAGACGGAGGGCGCGCGACCAACATCCCCTGTCTCAGCCACTTGAGCTTTAAGCTCGCCCCTTCGAAGGGCACGGTCGATCTGACCGCAGTCTATCGATCCCACCACTACGCGAAAAGAGCCCTTGGCAACTTGGTCGGGCTGAGTCAGCTATTGCACTTTGTCAGCAAAGAGTCCGGCTACGACCCCGGGGTCTTGACCTGTGTGAGTACGCTGGCTCACTTGGATGTGAGTTCGTTCGGAGGTGCCGATGCTGCAACCGCGTTGATAAAACGGTGGCCTTAGAGCCCTCGGGATCAGAGCAGAGTCGCTTGATGGGCCCGGTCCAAGGCGTTGGCTGGCAGTCCATAGAAGCTACGCATGCCTTCTCGAAATTCCCGGACTCCGCCATAGCTAGGATGGCGTATGGTGATCACCTTGACGCCAAAACGCTGCGCATACGATGCAGCGTCCTGCCCGATCGCAACGATGTGCCGGATGTTCAACCAAGAGATCAGAACGCTATTCAACTCTTCAACTTGGGAGAGCTCGCGGGCTGTGAATCGACGATTGGTGAACGGGCTGTCGGGCTCGTGGGGGTGAAGCGGGAAAACGTTCCACAAGAGCGGGGGCGTTTCGATTGCTCTGAGTGCGGACCAAATCTCTGCTGCTGTACGTTCTGCCAGGGCTGGGCCTCTCGTAGCTTGGTGCGAATGGGAGCCGGGATAGCGCCTGGCCAGCTCCGGAAGATGGAACTCATCGGTCAAGGCAAGGCCAGTTCGGCGACCGCCGCGATAACCCAAGTCCCTGCCCATCCAGATCGTGTCCACGCCAATCTTTGACACCGCTGCTAGGTAGGTGCGTAGATTCCTTCTCCTGCACTCAGCAGCATCCATACGATCGTGCACAGGGCAAACGTCCGCATACGGATTGAAAACGTTGTCTAGGCTGAGGGCGGAGAGTGCTTTAACGAAGGCGATTGGGGTCATTGCGTTGCTTGGGAATCAATAGGTCGAAACGAAAGTTCGTGGTTAGCCATGTCAACTTTGACCACTCCGCCACGGTGGATTGTAAGTAGGCGAAACACTTCAAATCCCTTCAGGATAGCTAGCTCCCACTGCCACAGCTTGCATCGGGCCACCTCGTAGCCATCGACCATGCTCTGGATCTGCTTCAGAAGCCCGTAATCGAGTTTGCCGGCCTTCACGCCATTGTAGAACTCAAACTGCTTGGCGTGATTGAAGATCCAGGTGGCAATGCCTTCCTCGATGATCATGGCGCGCGCCCCGTCTTCGTTCTCATCAATCTTCCTGTCCGATTTTCGCTTGCGCTTAAGCAGCCCCCTCACAACGGGCGACCATCCAAGATAGGCAATGTAGGCAAGATGAAAAACATCATGAAAGCGGTAATCGTCCGCTTCATTGCTGTTATCGGTGAGGCGATCCCCGATAAATACGCCGTTGAGCATCTGGACCACATATCCATCACGTTCGACAAACTCGATCTCGAACTCCCTGGGGAACTGCTCGTGGGCACCGAACTTGGTGTCTGGGTCGAAGTAGGCTGGATAGATCTTCTCGTCACCCGGCCATCGGCTAGAAATCTTGGAGAGGTTGTCGCGTGCAACGCTCTCGACGCGCAGGTCGAAGCAGCCACAGGTGAGAACCCATTCTGCAAACAGGGTGCCAAAGTGCTCCCGCTGAGCTGGGGGGCTCAGCGCTCGAAGTTGAGTCAACGACGTGTCGGCCAAGCTCCCGGCGCTACTAGCAAGTTTGCCGAGCTGTCTGACTCTGTCCAGATCCCATCCTTCTTTGTGGGTATCAAGAAGTCCGTCAATCTGCCTGAAGCTTACGGGTTCAGACACGGGGCGATCGTTGTCTCCGAACCGTTTGCGCAGTCGACGGATGCAGTGTTCGCCAAGCTCATTGGGCGAAATGCCAAGAAAGGCCGCCGTGCTGAACAGGTACCAGAGTGCGTCGCCAAGCTCTTCGGCGGCTAGCGCGCTTTCCGGATTTGTCAGCTGATCGCGCACAGACTTCTTTACCGAGGCAAGCAGTCCTCCCGTCTCCCCAAAGTACCCGAACCGGAGGTTGTCGAACTCGTCGGGCGTGTTCTCGAAGCGATTAGTTCGCCGAGCCTTAAGAGCATACTCGGGCAACGAGAGTGGCGGTGGCTGGGGTAGCGCGCGTGTCATCTAGCAGTCCTTCGCTGAGAGGGGTCATCAGGGTAGTAACGCTTGCGTTCTCATCAGGAGTATATCGGCTCGCACGCGCCTACAGCAGGCGATAAGTGTGGCTCGGTCAGCATCAACCGCACCCATAAGCAAGGCGCGACTGCGAACCGTCATCGTCACATCGTAGTGGGGATAGCGCCCCTTATTCTGAAACCACCGGCGCCGCAGCCCGAGTCGTGCCGCAAAGTCGTGAAGTTCTTCTATGGAATCGGCTACTAGGTGGCACCATTCCTTGCCGCGCCAGCGAATGCCTTCTGAATCCACGTAGACGGCCATATGGGCTCGCAAATGTGCAAATAATATGCAAAACTTTAGCACATATGGCCGAGCGATTCCATACACGAGAGGATGCCCTGCAGCTAGGGGGGCGCATGCGCGAAGCCCGAAATAGGGCTGGAATGACGCTTTTTTTTGTATCGGAGCAGACCGGTGTCGATCCTGGGCAGATTTCCAAAATGGAGCGCGGGAAAATGGTCACGCTCTCCAAAAATGTTCAGAAAATTTGCAAATTTCTAAGATTGCCCGCTTTTCCGGGGCCGGCACCCAAGACTGAGCTTGGCGCGAGGGTTGATGCGTTGATAGCAGGAGTTCCGGGCAGCGAGGCCGGGGTTGCCAAACTTATCGGCGCAATCGAGGAGTTGGTCCGAAGCACGACCTAGCTCGGCGCCTGCGCACCTTTAGGCTGAGTGGCGCGACCTAGTCCTCAAGCCTCGTCGCAGCGGTATGCTACCGATACGCATACGCGCCGCGCGGCGACTCAGGGAGGGGAACATGGAAGGCGTTGAGAATCGCATCGACGAACTGATCCGGCGAACAAGGATCACCACCAGGTCGAGGTATCGAGCAAGCGAACGACTTGAGCGACACCACAAGTTCTCCCAGTGGACCGTCTCGCTGATATCTGCAGCGCTAGTATTTGTGCCCATGATGCAAGCATTTAATATCCAGCTTGGCGTAGACGCAATTTATCTTAATGCAACACAAGCCGTGCTTGCAGTACTCGTTCTGGTCTACTCCTTGCTTCTTGGTCAAGAGAACTTCATTTCGCGATCAGAGGCGATGCATCGAAATGGGGTAGAGCTAGGGCGGTTTGCTCGAAAGCTCGCGGGTATCAGTGGCTCTGTCAGGGATCAGTACTACATCGCACTTACCGAGGAGTACTACGATATCTTGGAGAAGTACGGAAACCACAAGCCTATTGACTACTTGCTCACACAGCTGACGGAGAAGCCGAGCACCGGGTCTGAATGGCTAACCTATGTGGCGCGGTGGCTCAAGGCTCGGGTCGTCACCATACTCATCTTCTCTCACTATTTCGTCGCGATGACCTTTGTGGGGTACGTTTTCTTTAAGCTCTTCCTGGCTATCAGAATGGTAGAATAAATAGGTAGATAGAGGCCTGAGCGGCCGCCGAAGCCTATCACCGAGCTAAAAGAGCGCGCATTCAAGACTGACATATGTGCGCTTCACAGCCTGAGTCTCCAAAGTTGCGTAACGATGGCCCATGGGGTGGTTAGATTGGGTGCCATATCCCGCGTGCCGCTCCCCGAACCATTAAGCAGATTGCAGTTCCAGTTAGCTCCAAACTGACTCCTCCAAGGGGACCTCAGCAGGGCGCTTGCTGGGCAGGGAAGCAACTGGCGATCGGCCACTTGATCCGCTCAGACTTAATGCGCTGTCCACGAATGTCCCCCAGCCCAGGCGACCGCATCGCAATGATTACCTTTGATCCCCCAGCGCTTGAAGCCGGTTTGCGTGACGCGATCACTCGATTAGGTACCGCTTTCGGAATCGATTGGGAAGGACGTGAACTGGACCCCAGTCTTGATCTGGATCTAGTCGATGACGCTGTTCTTTCTTTAGATACAATGGTCAGGCTGGATTTCCCCAGTTCAGAAGAGTCGGCTAACTTGCCGGTAAAAGAGTTGGTGGCCCTCGCGCTTGAGGTTACGGATCCGGCGACAACGTGCGACGGTCTCATCTACCACTCGAGTCTTCGGACAGTAATCAGAGTGAAGTCACAGGACCTTCGGTCTGAGGGATTCGTTGAAAAGATCAGCTCATTGGAATCCAGCGCCGGCAGGACCATCGCCGAGGTAGCCGGGCGTTCCGCATCAATTGCTCTGTTGTCGCTGTCGACACACTTCGGTGCAGCGGTTGTGGTAATGGATCACTTCTACGACAAATACAATCCCCCGTTGGGCTGGGATGAGGTTTTTGTCGAAGTACACCATCCGCAAGGGGCGACGAAAGAAGATGCCAATGCTCTAGTGCAGGCCTATCTTTTTGAGCTGCACGTCACCCTAGGCTTGGAATTCTCGGAGGCTCCCCGCCCAGTCGATTTTGACATCGAGTACCCCGAAGACGAGGAGATCGGGGACTTGGTCCAAAGGGCAGCCAGCATGAGGCCACTACTTACCGGGCCAGGCCTGTTAGAAGTACTTTCCGAGTTCAATAGCGCAAACGGCCTGCATGTCGACGCCGCCGCGCTACTCGTCTACGCAAAATGCATTGAGTACGTGTCTGCCACGGTAGTCAGGGAGAAGCAGTACGAGGACCTTCGTAAGCGTCTATTGTCCAGAGATGCGCTCAGCCCCAATGCAGAGTTCATGGATGGGCTACTTGTTCTCTTCGAGGAGAATCGAATCTTCACCCGCGACGCAGAGGCGCTACGTTTGTCGATTGAGCGCTGCTGTGATCCGCTTCCGATGAAGCCACATGCACCACGGATTCTTCGGAGCTTCTCCAAGATCGAACCAGGCAGTTCTGCGGAGCAGCGCAGACAGGCGCTCGTGGACCTGGCTGCTGTGCTCTCTGCGTCTAGGAATCAGCTCGCTCACGCTAAGGCCAACTATCGTGCCACTGGGAAGGAGTGCCCCGCTGAGCAGCTTTCGGGCTTGGTCTCATGCGCACGAATTGCTGCCGAGCAGTGCATCCGTTGGTACGCTTCACGCTCAGAAGAGCTACGCCGAACCTGACAAGGCAGCACTCAGTCTTTCCGCATGGAGATCGTCTCCGATCATTCCAGTAGCGCCAAGAATCACTTCGATACGATTTGGAATGCAGCGCGGATTGTATTCCCGGATATGGCACCACGGGCCGCGGGCTTCCAGCAACTGGCCACACACGGTCCGGCTGCGGTCAAAATTGCCAAGCCGGCCAAATCGAGTGGATGAATAGCCCGCGCTCTGGTGGAGCGTTAGCGTCCCCGTCGCCGCATCGGTCCGCGCTCCGTTCAGGACGCATACTCGTTCCTTAGACGAGCTGCGGGCTAACACTCCATCCACCAGTACGCGCGAATCGTCGCGTCATGGGTACGGCTACGGTCTGCAGCAGGAGTTCATTCCCGCGCAATGCTTGCAGCAGAACGACATGGTGGAACGGGTGATGCGCATGCTGAAGGAGCGGTGCGTGCGTCGGCATCTCTTCGAAAGCAAGGCGCACGCCCGGACGGTGATCGTCGCTGGATCTCGTTCTGCAACGGCAAGCGCCCACACTGGGCGTCGAAGATGATGACGCCCGATGCGGCCTATGCCGCTGCATTAACCCAATGGCCTGAGCATAAAACGGTGGGTAATTGCAAATCCGCGATGGCAGCCCGGGAATTTTGAGAAGAACGCGAAAGCCGTGCGTCAGTTGAACGTACTCGCTGCCTTGAAGGGCGTAACCTTCGCTCAGCTTGCACTTGCTTAGTTGCTTGCCGAAGGCAACGACACCGTACGATCCTCGGTTTTAGGAAGGCGGAGCGGCCGCGGAAAACGTCGGTGCTGCGAATCTCATGCTGACGGCCGAGGATTTGGCCAAGAGCAAGGGAATTTTACGTGAAGGTGATTTCGGTGAGCGCTATGCCAACGAGTTCGCGCCAACCTGGATCTAATTTCGACCTCGGACTTTAGACCTGAGCGTTGTTCAAGCCGAGGGGCGGCCGCCCCCCCCTCCTGCCTCAGTACGGGCTCCTAATCCGCTGCCTTGCCGACTTCCTCTTCGGCAAAAAGCGGACGTTCAACTCCAAGACGACGCCGATCTGCGAAGTGGCTTCGGCTTGATTGAACTCTTAGCTCTGTTCAACAAGGTCAAGCTGACTGCCGCCACCGCGGTCAGCAAGATACTCATCTACGTTCTTCTCCACGTAGCGAAGAGGTCCGAAGCGCCGCCCTTCTCTATCTTCGAGGAGTGCGTCGACGATAGCTTCGCGAGCCCCGTTGTCAAGACGTTGGAAGCTAGACCAATCCACCCGGAAATCATCGAGCGCACGCCTTGGAAGGCGGAGTCTATAGAACGTCTTGTCATCTCTCACCAGAAATACCTCGGGCCTGACTAGACGATCTCTATCGTCCTCCTCAAAGGATCGAATCTCCGAAATTCCGGCTTTGGATAGCAGCTCATCCCATGTCCCGTCAGAAAGCAAAAGAGCGCGAGTGTCGACAAATGCAAATCCAGAAACAAAGCCAATAAGGTGACGAAACTGCACTGCGCCTTTCGCGGTATCGCGGAGATCGGGCGTAGCAAGCGAAGCCAGTACGACAGCCTTTAGATCGTCAATGCGTTCGGAGAAGTCACGGTATCGCTGCGCCTCATGGGTGCGTGTGCGACTTTCAAGAAGTAGCCGCTGAAAAAGCTGTGACCACTGGCTTGCTAGCTGCTGGCGAATGTCCTCAAGCTTTGAATAGGCAAGAATGCTGTTATTCGTGGTTCTGTGGCCGAGGAAATTTATGAACTCGAATATATACTTCGCCGTCTCACGCTTCTGTATAGAAGGGAAGTCGATCTGCTCGATAAGTTCCTTTTTGTCTTTGTTCTTCTCGTAGAGATGATGGTCGTGCAGGACTCTTTCATCGACAAACGCGTATACCGGGACTGAACTCTCTACAGCTTTAAGTACTTCCAGCTGCGTGATGGACAATTTCTCCTTGCTCTCAATCAAGCCGACCTTAGTCGACAGCTTCTCTATTGTGGCAAAGTCCATCTGCTGGAGCGCTGACGGCACGGCCGCTCCGCCAAAGCGCGATCCAATAATGAGAACGACCATGTCGCATCCTGGCACCTCCTTGAGGCAACTGTCATGCGTGTGGGAGCGGGGATCATAGAGGACGTCTGAATAATCACTCATTACCGGCTCGTAACCCATGCCTGCAATAAATGGTCGAACCTCACCTCGAAGTATGTCGAGGTCGTAACACGTTGAAGATATGAAGACTCTCAGCCTGGCCACACTGCGCTCTCCTTGAGCTAGCTACCTAAAAGCCGGATCCCAAGGTCCGGCTATATGACTTATCCACCGCGCACCATAGGGTGAGCTATGGGTCCTGATACATCTCGATCTTAGGGCCGCTGGATCCGGCGAACAAGCCGATGTATAACCTGACCCGGCAGGGTGTAAAGCATGCGCTTTGTCGGATGTCGCTTTGGGTCGAGATCGGCACTGGCTGGCCAGCGCTGGGAGGTTGGTAGGCTCCAACTGAACTCTGTAGCTGACTCCGTCAGGTTCCGCTTCAGAGAAGGACCAAACTTCGGTGGTTGTCCCTGTCCTGCGGCCAGGCACAGGTCGCAGGGGGACCAGTACAGGCAGTTTGAAGGCGTGCTTGGAGTTCCCGTGGCAGACGGCATACAATAAAGACGGCGCCCGCCTTGCTTGCACACGAGCAAAAATAGGCCATATCCCCTGATCGACTCTTCATTCTGGCCAACTGCCGGGGACTTAAACGTGTGCGCCTGACCCGGATCGGTTTGGCCGTCGAGGACGAGTCATGACCATAAAGCAATACGCGTTTCACGCCCATGCGTACCTTCGGACGCAGGGCTTCGCGTCGCTTACCCGCAGCCAAGTCCATGAGCTGCTGGCGGCCGCCGCCGGCTTTGCCACCCATGCCGCGTTCCATCACCAAGCCGCGTGGTGCGACGTGGCCTGGCGCGATACTGGCCTCACGCCGGATAGGGACGGGGTCATTCAGCGGTGTCTGCACTTCGGGATGCTACCCGAGGAGGCGAAAGGCGCGGCCCACGGTTTGGTTAGCTTCCTCGGCACATTCGGCTACGCGCCGGTGGGGCTTGAGGAGCTGATTGCCGCGCTCGCGAGCGATGAAGACAAGTGGTCCGGCGCTGACAAGGCGGGGTCGGGTGTCGTTGCTGAGTGGGTTTCGGCCGAGCTGATCAGTCGTATGCAGCAAGGGTTTGATGCGCTGGTCGGCGAGCTACCCTTGCTGCTCGAAGGATTGGAGGCGGCCGCGGCGCGCGGCATAGTCGCCGCGCACCTTGCGACCGCGTATCTGCTCGAGCCGTACGGGGGGCTGCCAGAAGAAGATGATCGCCGCTTCGGTCGCGAGCTGCGCCGACGTGGTCAGTGGTCGTCCGAACCAGTGAGCTTTGCGGAGATCGCCGCAGGCACAGGCAGTTCGTTCGTTCAGGTGGTGGCCAAACATCGATACCACCTCCTTGCAGCGGCACGGGGCGGGGTTAGGCGCGCGATGCTGCTCACCGCGGAGCGCTACGGTGATCCTGGGGCGCTCGAGCTTGAGCCGTCGGACGAAGTGGATCCGTACGACATGGCGGACTTGGCCGATACGCACGGCCGCCCCGAGCTTGCCTATCAATGGTTAACCGTGCTGGCACGTGAGGGCGATGTATCGGCCATGCGCGAGCTAATCGAGCACCGTGGCGAAACCCCTTTCCGTGCTTGGGGCTGGATGCACCTCTCGCGCATGCTGGGTAGGGATCTGAGCCAGGACCGACATGAAGCGATCAACGAGGACGGTACTCCGTATGACGACGATATCGGCGGGCCAGCGTATGTCGGGGGCATCGACGGGCTCCAATTGACGCCACTCACGGCCGAGGAGGACAAGCGCGCCAAGGAAGAGGCTGCTCAGCTGTTCGACGCAATTGAAGAGCGCTACGAACTGGACTGATCATGTGCGGTTATGGGCGGGCTGCCGCTAAGGGAGCCCGCCCAGATTTTCTCGTCTGCGTGCGCCATGCGCGCGCCGCTAGATTGATCTTAGGGGCCGAGGTCAGTGGGGTTGCGTCACTGTAATCGACTAGGTCTGCTTCCGGCCAGAAGCCGAGGCAAGAGACACGCAAAACAATGCAAGATCTGGGGGGATCAGGTAGGTCACGAAGCAACCATTAGACGCCCGTCACTCCATAGCGAGTACCTCAACCTCGATTTATCTCAACACCAGCCGTTCCGGGCAGTCTGAGCTGCGCCGATGGCATAGAAGTGCACATACCCGCGCCGTAGAAGCTTCGCCACAACAGAAGGACCACCTATGGATCATGGAGGGGTTCGCTTCGTTCCAGACGCTCGCCTCAGTTAAAGTCACCCAGGCTTCTTACATACGAATCATAGGCGTCTTGGATATGCTGATCCGCTGGGGCAACGTAACCAATGGACTTGCCGCTCCGCAGCAGGTCACAAACACGGTACCAGGCCTTGAAATCATGCTCGTCAAGCAAAAGTCCAGACTTGGCGGCCACTGACTCGAACGACCTAAGTGGAGTGTTCTGGATGCGCTCAAGCGCGGCAGCCGCACTGTCGGCCTTACGCATTGCGAGCTCTGGTCCAGCATCGTCAAGACTATTTACAAAGGCGGCGGCCCAAACGTGTGGACCAGCTTGTGACAACATCCAACGACGCACTTCAGGCTCAAGAACATCGGTGCCTGCGTCCGCAGGTCCGTCGAGTGTGGATGAATTGTTGCAGGAAATGCGTGAGGCTCGCTTCCGCTCGTTGATGTTTGAAACCCCGATCCAACATAGAAGTCCCACAGGGAAAGCGAGCGCGGCAAATGCCACAAGTATCATCTGTACGACCAAGCTAATTGAGTCCATTACATGTGATTCCGCGCTGGGTGATGGATGTCAGTGGAGATGACGCTAGAACATGGATATAGCGGAGGCCCCTGATGCTGACTAAATTGCGTTAGTCTTTTTTCTCTTCGCAGTGTCACGTCGTCCGCTGGCCTTTCGTGGGTCGGCGGCAGTGACCTTTTTCAGTTCGGACAAGATGGCAATGAACTGGTGCATTTCGAATCGTGACGACCGCGCCAAGTCAGAGATTGGGTGACTCATCTGCCTTGCCAGAGACTGCGCCAGCGCGAGCTGAGCCCTGGTTGGCGATTTGATGTCCCAGTCGACGGCTTCGGGCAAGACCTTGCCTAGCTCTGCTGCCAACCGCAGCTCGAATCTGGTCAAGTCGCCCTCATCTTGTACCCGCATGATTTGTCTGTGCATCTGCTCTTCAGCACTCGCGGTGAGTTGAAGCTCGAGAGTGAACTCCAGCTCGGGGCAGACGAGGAAAAAGGACATTGGTCTTGACCTATACTTTTAAGTAGCCTACCTTTAAAGTCGTAGTCTTAAAAGTATCGGGACCCTAGTTTGTAGCCCATGGATGACCATGAGCTACTGCGAGGACTTGGGAGCGCTATGCGAGCGCGGCGAACCATCTTGGGCCTCAGTCAGGAAGGATTCGCCGATGCGATTGGTATGCATCGTGCGTACTACGGGCACATCGAGCGTGGAACCAAGAATCTGACGGTTGCGACGCTGAGCAAAATTTGCTACGGATTGGGACTCAAAATATCCGATATCTTTGCAGTCTTGGATCGGTGAAGCGCCTGGTACTCTGCCTACGTAGGCTCGCACATGCAGCACACGGAGCAAGGTGATCTTCTGATCATTAGTTAGGCTGGGCCAGTGCGGCAACCATCCGCTCATCGGCATTGAGGCCACGAGCGCCCATGGCTTCGTCAAAGGCCAGATGAATGTAGTGATCGAGCGAGCCAAGATCGCGGTGCCCTGTCCATTGGGAAACTTTGAAGCGAAGTGTCTCTCCCTCAAGAAGAGCTCGCCGGAACTGATCCTCGGTCTCCATCTCATGCTGCTCGATCAGGGCAACGAAAAGGCGTGTGATGAAGCGATGTCGGAAGAGATGAGGAGAGACGCTCTCTCTTAGATTTGCCTGAGACGCCAACTTCGCAACCTCTTGGGTGAGCGTGCCAGACTGAAGCGGTCTGCCATCTCTTCCGTTCACCAGAACATACCCGTGGTCCTTCGATCTCAGATGCTTTGCTATGACCCGCGATCTGTATATATCGATGTACGTATTGATGAACTCGATGTCGCGTCTGCTAACCGGAATTAGACGGCTCGGCGGTGTAGGGGATCGAGTCTTCAGCGTGATCAGCCTGAGCATGGGCCTTTCCATTGCCAGGGCCGACTTCACTGCCTCGGTGGTCAAAGATGCTAGCTCGCCTCGACGGGCGCCTGTGATCTCCATCAACCTAAGCATCGCCAAACGCCGCATTCTCTGGTGAGGAGTGGTAGAAAGACTCTCACTTGCGGCGATCAACGAATCAATCGCGGCTCTTGTAGTAGGCATTCTGCGACGTCGCGGCTCCGGGCGCGGAAAGGAGGCGTGGTTGAGTCCGCCCACCCCCGTTCTGGCGCTATTCCGGCCACTCCTTACCCTTTTGAGGTAAATTCGGATCCGACCAGTCTCGGAGACCGTGTTCATGTCACCAGCATGCGCCCCCACCGATCTGATGAGCTGAAGGCAAGTTCGTCCGATCTCCACGACCATCTTCGAGCTGCGCCTCGAGTCTTGCTCTAAGAGTCCGTCGATGAATGTGGTGAATTCCGAATCCGTGATGCTGGACAGCAGGATCTTCCGTGTCCAAACGTACCGAAGAAGATGAGAGATATGTGCGGCGAAAGTTGCGAGCGATCCACCACGGTTGACTCTGGAAAGTCGTCTTTCCATAAGCTCTCTGATGAATCTATTGGCTTCATGGCACCACGATCCATCTGGCCATTGGAACATCGGGACGTCATTTGCAGCAATAACATATAGTTTTCCGCCAGCATCGATATAATGCGGAAGCTGTAGGGTTGAGCTCAGGCGATACATCTGTCTACTTCTTGGCATTCTTACCTCGAAGATGGACCACGTTGGTTGGTTCCGCAATGATGCGTCTAAGTGACAGGCCTGTGTCCAGCTCGAGCTGCTCCTTTGAGCAGATCGAGACTGTGGGCTCGCCCGCTGCTGAGGCGTATCGCCGCGCCTGAGAACATCGGATGTCAAACGCACGCTGCAGCAGGAAGAGGTCTTCCCGAAGAATCTGGTTCTCTCTTTTTAGCGAAAGTAAGCTGTTCTCTACGTCCTTTCGGGTAGCTCGCAGCCGGCCCCTCTTCTTTTGAGATTTGAGGGCAACAGACGCAAGCGCTTCCTTTCGCAGCCGGTCCAAAACTGAGAAGCCGCCGAGCACATCGGTGGCAATCGATTTCTGGTGGTTCAGACTCATCGCAAATACCCCCTGGTCCGCGCGCGAATAGGCGGCAAAACTGGACTGAGAGCGAAGCGCCTGGATCAGCTCATCCTCTGGTGCAAGAACACCGTTCACTATCCGCCGCAGCAGGTTCACAAGCTCGGAAAGGCTTGCCCTGTCCGCTTGGGGTGATCTCCTAGGCACGATCGCCTCCTGTGTGCCGCTGTATGGGAGATAGCTTCACCAGCACCTTGTACTTTCCTGCGCGATCAAGAAATACTGGTTCGACACGCATAGACCCGTCCTCAATCATTTCCCTTACGTAGCTTTCCAAGTCATCGCCATTGACCAAGTGAAACTCTGACGTGCCGAAGCGCGCCATTAGCAAGTTCCTTACACCCGCCCCTACCAGCTCATCGGAACTACTTGAACTGAGCGCGTCCTTGACGTACTGCGCCTTGATTCCCGTTAGCACAGCGCCAGGCATCGCTTCGCTCACGTAGTGATAGACGTGGGATACATCCGTATGGCCGAGGAACGATCTGAGGGTATCAAGTCCACCAAAGCCATTTCCCCAAAAGAATGCCATTGCAAAGAATCGGCGCAGTTGATGCTGTCTCAGATAGTTGCGTTGGCCCGTCTCGTTGAGCGGAAGCTCTGACCAATCGCAGAATGAATCGAGCGCGTTGTCAGTGAAGGTCGTCTTTCTTGCAACCAGTCCGAGCCCCCTGCTTTTGGGGTAGGCGAACAGACTGGTTGGACGCTGAAGAACGTTGAGCGCGATCAAGCCCTCCTGGAGTCGTTCGAGAATTCTTATGCATGCTGATGCTAAAGAAGGAAGCGGAACTCGGTGTACGTCTCGAAGACCCATGGGGCCAGACTTACGATTTCTGACGAACAGCCATTCCCCTGATGCGTCCATTGCTTCTCCAGCGATCAGGTCACAGAGCTCTCCATCACGTCTCGCTGATAGCGAACCGACCAACACCAAGCACGCTCCATATAGCACCCGTATCGCCTCAACCAAGCCGACGTTCGCACGAAGCTCGTCGTGATATGAGGCTCCGCTTGCCACGTGGTCATGCCGTGATCGGGCCAGTATCGACCATCGGCGAATGCCAAGAGCCTGGCACCCTGGGCCGATCAAATCCTGAATTCCATCGATCCTACAAAGGGTCGAAATGGTGGTTCCGGCTTCGGTGGCCACACGCGCGACCTCTAGGTAGCTATCGACTAGATCATCTCCATGCTCTAGCACGAACTCCGTGGCCTTCTTGAACGCCAAAAGGACCGTGGCTGCAGGGACGGTCCGGAATCTGCCGGGGTGGACAGACTCGGCGCTCATAACCTGTCGGCTGGGGACATCTGGGCACGGTAGGCGGTCTGCTCTGAGCCGGGCCAGTGACTGAACTATGCTCTTATAGACTTCAATAGATTGCGCTCTGCCAGGGTTCTCCCCGCCCGCTCGAACTGATACGGCCGGGTACTCGCGCATCCTTCGTTGACCCGAATGAATAATGAGTTCAGGAGGTATAGGAAGGCTGCGGGTGCTAACAAGACCGTTTGGAAACAGTAGCGGTAGCAGGATTCGGGAGTCCGGCCTGAACGCTCCAAGGTTATCGGTGCGTGCACTGCTGTTGTAGTAGCCACGTCTCCATAGGGTGCACCGTGCTCCGATGATTTCCCTGTCAGTGAGATCGGTTAGCCTCTCTGCCGGTACATCGTTCACATGAGGAAGTGTGCTCTCATCTACATCAATGCCCCGTGCCTGATCCTCTTCGACTAATTCGCGGAGCAATGCCGAAAGCCTGTCCGGCCAGTCATAGATTGCCGAGCTAACATGACCGCGCGCAAGTCGGACTAAGAGTGCAACTAGATCGTTGGAGGTGACGGCAGATATGCCGAACTTGTCGATTCCCAATGAGCTGGCATGGATGAGGAAGTAGTCAATGAGAGCAAGTGTGTACCTTAGGCGGTTGTAGAGAGAGCCCTTGGAGACCACGGTCCTCGACGTGTCCGGATGTGCTTGTATAGATAGCCAAGATCGGAAGACATGCCAGAGCTCCAGATGCTGTTGATCCGTCAGCAGTGATCCGGATCGTCCAACTTGAACCCGCCAGTCAATTACGAACGGATGTGCGCACTCGAAGACCCATACTGTGGAAGAGTAGCTGCAGTGGGTGAGAAAGCTCGGTTTTCTGTACTTGTAGCCTTCGGCAGGAAGATATGCTTCCAGAAAATGAAGGTCTGGATGGAGAGACGTTTCACTGGTTCTACACTCCTCGCTATTTTTACGCATAGGCAATTCCTTCCACGATCCTAGGATCCGCTAAAGCTATTGCCTTGGCCAAGATAGGTGCTAGGTCGGGTCTGCTCTCCAAGTCAGGTCTGATTTTTCCAGCAAGGTCTGCCCACCAATGGGCTTTATCACAGTAGGATTCCGGCGATGTTGCGACCGCGATTTGCAGGCTCACGAGGGTGATCATCACTTGCTGGTCAACGTTAAAGATGAGCGTTCCTGGAGTATCCATTCGACTATTGTGCCGTGACTTTCTATCTGAGTCCTGTCCACGATGCGGCGCCACAAATGCATGCAATCGCATGAAGTCTTCAAGCTCTTTGACGCTCTTGAAGCCAGAGGCAGGAAGCTGATGGTTGGACCCAACTAATGCCTGACAAATGATCGAGGTCTGTACTGTCCGGATCCACCGTTCCTCAAAGAACTCCCTCATCACGCGTGGTAGGTAATGATCCAGAAGCCTCGGGCTGTACGCGTCGTGGCCAAGCGCCTTAGACATGGCATGCGGACTGCCAGTCTCAAGATAGACTAACGTGCCTGCACTGGAGCGCAGAGTTGATAGCGAGAAGCGCTGTGCAAGTTGCCGGGCATGCTCGTCAGACTCACAGTAGCTACGGAACTCCTCAGCTAGCCGCGGCGCGAATGTGGTTGCATGCTTTACCGCATTGAATATATTGATCGGTCGATGGGGTGTCGCGCAGTAGAGGAGTAATCGCCGCCAGTGATCATTCCCTTCGCATTTCATAATTGCCCGATGGGTGGATGTTATTCTTACTATTTCGTCGAGTATCTCTTTACTGGCGTGACTCAAGGCTATTCGCTGCTCTGCTAAATCTGAGCCCTTTCTGCGCTTCAGGCCAACGAGATATGCCGAGCCATCAAGTTCAATAATTCCTTGGGGCCTACCTTTTAAGTCAACGATTTCCAGCTCTTCAAGCAACGCGGGCGTGATCGCCGGATGGCGCAATATCAGTAGCGTTGAATAGGCCATGAGGTCCAGGGCGGTTGCAATGCCGAGGGTCTCGGCGGCAAATGCGTCGTTAAGTGACTTTCTTCTTGGTGCGCAAATATGAGGCATTGCCCTTGCTTCAAACCGTTCAGCTGCCGCTTCGATTGCTTCGTCCTGAGTAAAGTTCTTGGGCAGATTGTCCAAAATTCTGGGGCGTAGGTCTGCGCGCATTTCCGCTGTTAACTGGTCGCGCAGTCGCTGACCCGCGATCACTCTCGCGCACCTCGCCTTGGCCCAGGACTCTACTACCTTAAGATCACTTTTGAATCGAGAATAGATCAGTTCCTTTGCAGCCCTGTCTGGGATGTTGAGTGGAATGTCGGTCAATAGCTTGGACTTGTACTCGTCTCCCTCCTCCGACCTCTTTACACGCAACATTCGCTCTGGAACGCGAGGTGTAGGCGGTATCGGGATCGGGGTGTCCGGGTTGGCCCAGATCACACCAAGAATGTGTCTCTCAAGAGTCCTTGCCAGTTCCGCCCACTGTCTTTTAATCACCCGCATTGCGTTAGAATTGGCGTGCGACTCTTTAAAGAAGCTAACAAATAGATCGCGTGTGAAGTGCGTCATCCATGCGCTGTTCCTGAAGTCATCGGCTCCAATAAAGTCGGGCTGCTTTGTCAGGTGAGACACTACGGCGTTGATACCTATTGGCCCGTCAAGAACTGTCTGGCGGTACCATTGCTGCAGCGCATTGTGGAAGTCATTGCAGAACGTGACTCCATACCTGCCGTGAACTTGATGAAGTCCAAGATATGATGTTTTCCCCCTTCGGTTGACGAGCGTCCAGCCTTTCCAGAAGGTTTCCCGCTCTTCGTCAATTGAGCGATCTTCAAATTCGGTAACAAGCTGTTGGGTGGATTGGGGGACGGACTTGCTGAGGCTAAGGCGTGGTCGCGGAAAATCCTCATCTAGATCGGTGCAGTAGTTAATGAAGATCCTGGAGTGGTTGTAACGCCCATAATGACTGATGTCAGCAAATCTAGGCGAGTATAAAGCGCCGATGAATCCCAGTGCGGCCTTCCGCCATTCTTCGCTTCCACGCTCGTCCGCATGCAACCGCTGCCCTGTAAGCTCTAGATATGCTCCTAAGTACGTGACAAGTCTCGAATGGAGTTGTTTAGGTGGAAGGAGTGTGGCCCGTACTTGGTCGCAGATTGCGGGGCTTGTGTAGGTGTTAAAGCAATCTGGATTCTTGACAAGTGTCATGGCTCACCTGAGGCTTTATTGGCATCGATTTGCTTGTTTCTAGCGCATTTTGGCTGTTTGACAAGACACGGCAAATGCTAAAGATGCGGTTCGTCCAGGAACAAGACCCCGTTGTGTGCCAGTGAGATCTCGCCTGGCCTGGGATGCGAGCCGCCGCCGATCAGCGCCACCGCGCTGGCGGTATGGTGCGGCGCTCTATAGGGCCGCTGCCGCCAGCGCCCCGCATCAATGCCCTGGCCGCTGCATGAGGCAATGGTTGCCGCTTCCAGGGCCTCGAGCTCGCTGGCCGCGGGCAGGATGCCGGGCAGACGCGACGCCAGCAGCGTCTTGCCGCAGCCCGGCGTGCCGAGCAGCAACAGGTGGTGCCCGCCGGCCGCCGCGACTTCCAGCGCCCGTCGGGCCTGCAGCTGGCCGCGCACATCGCGCAGGTCGGGAATGCTGACCGGCACCGTGGCGGCGGCCACAGCCGGCGGCAGCGTGCCGCTTTCAAGGGCGCTGCAGACTTCCAGCAGCGTCCGGGCGATGCGTACGTCGGCATGCTGGGCCAACGCAGCCTCTTCACTGTTGGCGGCAGCCACGATCAGGCTCCGGCCGTCCCGGGCGGCCGCAATCGCGGCAGGCAGGACACCGTCTACACCGCGCAGCTCGCCGGTGAGGGCCAGTTCGCCCAGGAATTCGTACTTGTCCAGGGATTGCGCATCGATCTGGCCACTGGCGGCGAGGATGCCGAGCGCGATCGCCAGATCGAATCGGCCCCCTTCCTTGGGCAGATCAGCGGGAGCCAGGTTGATGGTGATGCGCCGCTGCGGAAACTCGAACCGCGCGCAGATCAGCGCGGCACGCACGCGGTCGCGCGATTCCCGCACGGCCGCAGCGGGCAGCCCGACGATCTGGGTGTGCGGCAACCCGCCGGAAAGGAATACCTCGATGCGCACGGCGGGGGCTTTTACACCGGCGCGGGCACGGCTGTGCACCAGCGCGAGGCTCATGCGGTTGTTTCCGGGGTCTGCGGCATGCCGAACACAATGGCAGCACATGGATAACCCCATCCATCAGCGCTTGCCGCGCCACGGGGTAGGCAAGCACCGCCACCGTATCCGGTACTGCCGCTAGACTGGATGCCCCCACGCACCACGCCGTCGAACACCATGGATATGCACCACCGCTCCGGCCCCATCGAACTGGTCGCCATCGACATGGACGGGACCCTGCTCGATCCCGCACACACGCTCACGCCCCGGGTCATGCAGGCCATCGCCCGCGCCCGCGCGCAGGGCGTGCAGGTGGTGCTGGCCAGCGGTCGCCCGGTGTCTGGCATGGCGCCGTTCCTGCAGCAGCTGGGTATCCAGAGCGAGCAGGACTACTGCATCGCCTGCAACGGCGCGCTGGTGCAGAACATCGGCAGCGGCCAGCGCGTGGTCGAGTTTCCGCTGAGCTTCGAGGACTTCGTGTTCTGCGAGCGGATCTCACGCGAACTCGGTATCCACTTCCAGGCGCTCGATGGTCGGCGCATGTACACGCCCAACCAGGACATCAGCCACTACACCGTGGCCGATTCGCACCTGTCGAACGTGCCACTGTCGTATCGCCGGGTGGCGGACATGGACCCGGCGATGCAGTTCATCAAGCTGATGATGATCGATGAGCCGGACGTGCTGGATGCCGCCATCCAGCGACTGCCGTCCGAACTGACCGATCGCTTCGCGGTGCTCAAGAGCGCGCCGTTCTTCCTGGAGGTGTTCGACCACCGGGCCGGGAAGGGACCGAGCCTGGAAAAGCTGGCCGCGCACCTCGGCGTGGACCGGGCCAACGTGATGGCCGTGGGCGACCAGGAGAACGACCTGACCATGCTGCAGTTCGCCGGCACCAGCGTCGCCATGGGCAACGCGATTGCGGCGGTCAAGCAGACTGCGCGCTTCGAGACCGCGACCAACGCCGACGATGGCGTGGCGTTGGCGATCGAGCGGTTCGTGCTGCAGGACGCGTAAGCAACGCGCCGTCCGAGCCTGACTTATTCGCGCGGCGCAGCCGATACACCCCGCGCTTCCAGCTCGGCCACCACCTTCTCCAGCGCCTCCAGCTTCTCGCGCGTGCGCTGCAGCACGGCACGCTGCACGTCGAATTCCTCGCGGGTCACCAGGTCCAGCTTGCCCAGCCCAGCCTGCAGCGCGGTCTTGAAGGTGGCCTGCAGTTCTTCGCGCGACTGGCGCAGGCCCGGGGGGACCATGTCGCTCAGGCGGCGGGCGAGGTCATCGAGGTGGTTGAGGTCGATCATGCTGCGGCTCCGCGGGGTATGCGCCAAGGATAAGCCGCCACGCTGCCGGCGGCACGGACTGCGCGCATCGCGTTCACCGGCGGACAGGCGTTATCCTCGCAGCCTGAGAGACAGGAGTGCAGACGGATGAAGATGGTCATGGCGGTGGTCAAGCCCTTCAAGCTCGACGACGTGCGCGAAGCGCTGGCCGAGCGCGGCGTCACCGGGATCACGGTCACCGAGGTCAAGGGCTTCGGGCGGCAGAAAGGCCACACCGAGCTCTACCGCGGGGCGGAGTACGTGGTCGATTTCCTGCCCAAGGTGAAGATCGAAGTGGCCGTCGTCGACAACCAGGTCGAGGAGGTGGTGGAAGCCATCGTCAAAGCCGCCGGCACCGGCAAGATCGGCGACGGCAAGGTGTTCGTGTACGACCTGGGCAGCGTGGTGCGCATCCGCACCGGTGAGCTGGACGCCGACGCGCTGTAACGCGCGCCGGCATTCCCAGGCCGCCCGCTGTCAGGCGTGGCCCTTGAACCAGCGGTAGAAGCGCTTCCAGGCCACGCGCACGCCGGCCACCCAGCGCGGGTCGGCCACCTGGGCCGCCTCGGAGGGGCTGGGACGCTCGCCGGTCAGGCGCTGGCGCATCTTCAGCAGGTTCTTCATGTCGCTGCGGCGCAGCTGGCGCGAGACCGGGTGCACCGGCAGCCAGCGCGGGCTGCGCCAGGCCGAGGTGAAATCCACCAGCACCGGCACGCCACCGCTGACCATCACGTTGGTGCCATGCAGATCGTTGTGGGTGATGCCGGCGGCATGCAGGCGGGTGAGCGCGTACTGCAGCTGCTCGAAGACCTCGATACCGACCGACTGGGCCGCGCTGAGGGTCTGGCCGGGAATGAACTCCATGCCCAGCGCGAGGCCACCGATGGTGCCGAGCAGGGCCGGCGCGTGCTTCCAGCCGCTCAGGCGCTGCAGGATGCGCGCCTCGCGGCGGACCAGCAGGCGGGCGATCGGCGACAGCGGGGTGCCGCGATACCGGGTGTAATCCTTGACCACCGCGGGCTGGCCATTGAGGCAGGTGCGGTAGACGTCAGGTTCCAGGAGGCGTTCGCCGCGCTTGAGCAGCTCGGCGGGGGCGGTGTCATCGACACACGGGGCAACAATTGTGTTCATAGGGGTCTGTGCGACCCGGCGGTCGGCGCAATGCGTCAGGCGTACCGGTGCTGCTTACTGTGGGGAACTAAAGATTTCGTTAATTTTAGTACTCGCCAGTACACGAATCCAGATGATGTCGGAGAAATGTCGTAGCCCGGGTGGAACAGTTCGTCACGCTGAAGCGGACAATCTTGTATCGTTTGGAATAATTTCGTTCTATATCAGCGGGTTGCTGGCGATCACCGGGGAGTGCGGGGCAGGCAACGCTGCCGTGCGTCCAACGCAGCAGGCGGTTGCACGGGTCACCCGGCGCTGAACATCGCCCAGCCCGTGCTTGACCGCGACGCAGGCGCTGCGGACCATATGCTGTTGCTCGCGACATCGGCGGCCGCCCCTCCCCGGCACGTCCCCGCCTCCTGCCGCCCTATCGATGCCGGTCACTGCCGTGCATCGCCCCCACCATTTCGGGTCCGGCCATGCCGGAGGAAGACTGATGATCAAGATCGTGCTGGCAGGGCTGTTCATCGCCTGCGTGCTGTACATCCATTACCGCGGCAAAGTGCGTGCGCGCTGGTCGCGCCAGCTGCTGGACCACTCCAGCTTCATGGCCCCGATCAACGTGATCATGTACGCGTTCTCGAAGGTACCGACCACGCCGTTCCTGGATCCGGGCAAGGAATTCCCGCAGCTCGAGCCGCTGCGCCAGAACTGGCAGATGATCCGCGACGAAGCGCTGGCCCTGCGCGACGCGGACAAGATCGCCGCGTCCAGCACGTTCAACGATGCCGGCTTCAACTCGTTCTTCCGTCGCGGCTGGAAGCGCTTCTATCTGAAGTGGTACGGCCCCTCGCACCCCTCGGCCAAGGCGCTGTGCCCGAAGACCACCGCGCTGCTGGAATCACTGCCGGACGTGCGTGCGGCGATGTTCGCCCAGCTGCCCTCGGGCAGCGAACTGCGCCCGCACCGCGATCCCTTCGCCGGCTCGCTGCGTCTGCACCTGGGCCTGACCACGCCCAACGACGATGGCTGCTACATCGTGGTGGATGGCATCAAGAAGAGCTGGCGTGATGGCGAGTGGATGATGTTCGATGAGACCTACATCCACCACGCGCACAACGAGACGCCCGACGACCGGGTGATCCTGTTCTGCGACATCGCCCGCCCGCTGCGCTTCGGCCTGCCGGGCCTGTTCAACCGCGCGGTGGCGTCCACGCTGCTGGCCGGTGGCGCCTCGCCGAACCTGCCGGGCGACCCCACCGGTGGGGTCAACAAGGCGTTTGGCGGCGTGTACAAGGTGCGGCTGAAGGCCAAGGCGCTGCGCGAGCGCAGCGTGGTGGCCTACCAGGTGATCAAGTGGGGCCTGGTGGTGGCGGTGATTGCTGGAATCTGGGCGATCTGAGGCCTTGGGGTTCAGGGGGTTGCCGGCCCGCGGCCGGCACTACCGGGCACAAAAAACCCGCGCTGTCGCCAGCGCGGGTTTTTTGTTGCGTGCGTGGATGTGGGCCGCGCCGACCAACGGTCGGTGCCTACCTCCATCGCGGGGTTTTCCGGTCAATGCCGAACCCGACGCCGACCGGTTAATGCCAACGCGGGCATCGACCGGGTCAACGCCGACGCCGGTACCGACCGGTAGAGCCGACCGTTGGTCGGCTGACCGCGCGAAGCGCGGCAACGATCGACACCGACGCTTGACGCATCAGCCCTTCAGGGCCGCCGCCACGAAGGGCGGGGTGACCAGCACGCCGGTGTGCAGCGCGGCGGTGTAGTACAGCGTGTCGAACGACTTGCCAGCCGAATCGGCCTGGCGGAAGTCGAAGCTGCTCTCGCCCTTGCGGGCCAGGGTCACGCTCCACCAGCCGGTCGGGTAGCACGGCTGCGGGAACGGCAGGGTCTTGAACGAACCAAAGCCGGCCTTGCCCATCTCGGTGCGCATTTCGTTGATCAGGTCCAGCTGCATCAGCGGCGATTCAGACTGCTGCACCAGGATGCCGTCGTCCTTCAGGGCCTTGAAGCAGCTCTCGTAGAAGGCCTTGTTGAACAGGCCTTCGCCCGGGCCGACCGGATCGGTGGAATCCACGATCACCACGTCCACGCTGCCGGCCGGGCAGTTGGCCATGTAGGCCACGCCGTCGTCGAACATCAGCTCGGCGCGCGGGTCGTCGTTGGAATCGCACAGCTCCGGGAAGTGCTTGCGGGCCATCACGGTGACCTGCTCATCGATGTCGCACTGGGTCACGCTCTCCACGCCGGCGTGCTTGAGCACTTCGCGCAGGGTGCCGCAGTCGCCGCCGCCGATGATCACCACGCGCTTGGGCGCGGCGTGGGTGAACAGCACCGGGTGGCTGATCATCTCGTGATAGAAGAAGTTGTCTTTGCTGGTCAGCATGATGGCGCCATCGATGGTCATCAGGTTGCCCCAATCGGTGGTCGCGAAGATTTCGATCTTCTGGAACGGCGACTGCACTTCATCCAGCTTGCCGGTCAGGCGGTAGCCGATGGCCGAGCCGGTGCGCTCGAAATGCTCGATGTACCAGTTGTTGTTGTCAGTCATGGAATAGCAGTCCTGTTCGGAAGGGTGTTGGAGCCGGGCTGGCGGCGGTGCCGCGTGGCGCAAGCCACGTCCGGACGGGTTGCCCGTTCAGGTTTCAAGCCTGAGCACGGGCGCGGGCGCGCATGATAACGGAGCTGTCGCCACATAGGCGTTATCATGCACCCCCTTTTTTACCAACCAGGCCCACTGAAATGACCGATTGGTCCCTCGACCAAGCCCGCAAGACCTACTCGATTCCGCATTGGGCGGATGGCTACTTCGACGTGGATCAGGCAGGACACATGGTGGTGAGACCGACTGGCCAGGACGGCCCGGTGGTGTCCTTGCCCAAGATCGTGGACGCCGCCCGCGAGGCCGGCGCCAAGCTGCCGCTGCTGGTGCGCTTCCCGGACATCCTGGGCCAGCGCCTGGGCAAGCTGCAGGCCGCGTTCGCGCAGGCCCAGGCCGACTGGGACTACCCGGGCGGCTACACTGCCGTGTACCCGATCAAGGTCAACCAGCACCGTGGCGTGGCCGGCACCCTGGCCAGCCACCATGGCGAGGGCTTCGGCCTGGAAGCGGGCAGCAAGCCCGAGCTGATGGCCGTGCTGGCGCTGTCGCGCCCGGGCGGGCTGATCGTCTGCAATGGCTACAAGGACCGCGAGTACATCCGCCTGGCCCTGATCGGCCGCAAGCTGGGCCTGCAGACCTTCATCGTGATCGAGAAGCCGTCCGAGCTGAAGCTGGTGCTGGAGGAATCCAAGGCGCTGGATGTGAAGCCGGGCCTGGGCGTGCGCATGCGCCTGGCGTCGCTGGGTGCGGGCAAGTGGCAGAACAGTGGCGGCGACAAGGCCAAGTTCGGCCTGTCCCCGCGCCAGCTGCTGGACCTGTGGAAGTCGCTGCGCGACACCGAATACGCCGACTGCCTGAGCCTGCTGCATTTCCACATGGGCTCGCAGATCTCCAACGTGCGCGACATCGCCAACGGCATGCGCGAAGCCACCCGCTACTTCGTGGAACTGTCGCGCCTGGGCGCGAAGATCACCCACGTGGACGTCGGTGGCGGCCTGGGCGTGGATTACGAAGGCACCCGCTCGCGCAGCTTCTGCTCGATCAACTACGGGCTGAATTCGTACGCCAGCAACATCGTGCAGCCGCTGGCCAATGCCTGCGAAGAACACGGCCTGACCCCGCCGCGGATCGTCACCGAGTGCGGCCGCGCGATGACCGCGCACCACGCGGTGCTGATCGCCAACGTCTCCGAGGTGGAAGAGGCGCAGGAAGGCCGCGTGCCGGACCAGCACGACGACGAGCCGGCGGCGATCCGCCACCTGCGTGAGATCCACGCCGAGCTCGATGAGCGCCCGGCGGTGGAGCTGTTCCAGGAAGCGC
Organism: Stenotrophomonas sp. TWI809; assembly: GCF_039673205.1. NCBI lineage: Bacteria > Pseudomonadati > Pseudomonadota > Gammaproteobacteria > Lysobacterales > Lysobacteraceae > Stenotrophomonas > Stenotrophomonas sp. TWI809. The sequence continues at coordinate 250,276 of NZ_JBDJLE010000004.1, forward strand.
AGCACTTCCATGCCGAAGGCCTGTCCAGCTATGCGCTGGGCCAGATCGACCTGCCGCAGCGTGCGCGCATCGATGACCTGTTCTACGCCATCGCCCATGCGGTGCGTGCGCGCCTGAGCTACGACGAGAAGAGCCATCGCCCGGCGCTGGACGAGTTGAACGAACGCCTGGTGGACAAGTATTTCGTCAACTTCAGTGTGTTCGAGTCGATTCCCGATGCGTGGGCGATCGACCAAGTGTTCCCGATCGTGCCGATCGAGCGCCTGAACGAGCAGCCCGAGCGTCGCGGCATCATCGCGGACATGACCTGCGATTCGGACGGCATGGTGAAAACCTATGTCGAGAACGAGAGCCTGGATACCTCGCTGCCGCTGCATGCGCTGAAGTCCGGTGAGAGCTACCGCATCGCGTTCTTCATGGTGGGCGCGTACCAGGAAATCCTGGGCGATATCCACAACCTGTTCGGTGATACCGACGCGGTGGAAGTGCTGGCCGATGCCGATGGCTACGCGATCACCCAGCAGCGCCGCGGGGATACCACCGATGTGATGCTGGACTACGTGGGCTACAGCCTGGCCGATCTGCGCGCCAGCTACGCCGAGCGCGTGGCGGCGGCGAAGCTCTCGCCCGAGCGCGCGCAGGAGCTGTCCGAGGCATTGGAAGCGGGTCTGACCGGCTACACCTACCTGTCCGACGAGCCCCTGGCGTAAACCGGTGGCGACGGGTGATGGCCTTCGGGCCTCACCCGGCCGTCCGTAGCGTCGGGCACTGCCTGGCGGCCCCCTCAAGGCACCTGGAAACCCCATGAGCGCCCGCGCGATCTTTCATCTGTTCCTGCATGCAGCCGTGCCGGCGGTGCTGGCGTGGATGTTCTGGCGCAAGCGTTTCATGTCCGCCTGGGTGCTGATGCTGCTGGGCTGGATCATCGATCTGGACCATCTGCTGGCCGACCCGATCTACGCCCCTAACCGCTGCAGCATCGGTTTCCATCCGCTGCACACTGCACCGGCGATCGCGGTGTATGCGGGGCTGTGTGTACCGAAGAAGACGCGCCTGTTCGGGATCGGGCTGATGATCCACATCGTGCTGGATGCCATTGATTGCTGGTGGATGCACCAGACCCGTTGAACCACCGGTCATCCCGGTAGAGCCGACCGTTGGTCGGCTGGCGCAAACCTTGGCGCGTTCGGGGGCTCGCGAAAAACACCCCACCTAGGGTCGGCTCTACCAGCGGTGCGCGATTTCTCCCGGTAGAGCCGACCGTTGGTCGGCTGGCGCGCACCTGGGCGCGTTCGGGTGTTCGCGAAAAGCAGCCGACCAACGG